>CANQZH010000007.1 GCA_947628245.1 uncultured Bacilli bacterium
CGATAATGTTTATGTAAGTGGAACAAATCTTTTATTAGATGCTCCTGAATATCGTAATTTAGAAGAAGTTAAAACTATTCTTTCCAAATTTGATGATGAAAATTTTATTAAAAAAATTGAAGCAAGTGAAGATGAAGAGGGGGTAAATATTTACATTGGAGGGGAAAATGAATTTGACCCGAATGTAACTATTATTAAAACAACATTCCATCGTAATGGGGAAGATGGCACTATTGCTATTATAGGACCTAAGCGAATGGAATATGCTAAAGTTGTCGGACTCTTATCATATATTAATGAAGAGTTAAATAAGGAGGATTAAAAGTGGACGAAAAAGTTAAAGAAGAAAACTTAGAAAAAGTCAAAAAAAAGAAAAACAATAACAATAAATGGCACGCACAAAATGAAAAACTAGTTAAACAAAATGCTGATTTAAGTGATAAAGTATTAAGGTTAACCGCTGAAATGCAAAATATGAAAAGACATTTTGATGAAGACAAGATGAAATTATTGAAATATGATGGTGAGAAACTTATCTTAGAAATCTTACCAGTAGTTGATAATTTTGAACGGGCTTTAATGCTTGATGATAATAATTTAAGTGATGAATTAAGTAAATTCTTAAGCGGTTTTAAAATGATTTATGCTAATCTAGTAGAAATATTAAAGAAAATGGAAGTAAAAGAAATTGAATGTGTCGGTAAACCTTTTGATTCAGTTTCAATGAATGCTGTTTTAATTGATCATTTAAAAGATGTTGAAGATAACATTGTTATTGATTGTATGCAAAAAGGCTATATTTATAAAGATAAAGTTATTAGACCAGCAATGGTTAAAGTAAATAATATTGAATAACTATTACTCAAAATAAGAAAGGAATGATAAAAATGAGTAAAATTATAGGTATTGATTTAGGTACAACTAATAGTTGTGTAGCAATTATGGAAGGAGGAAGTCCTGTTGTAATTCCAAATGATGAAGGAGGAAGAACAACGCCAAGTGTTGTAGCATTTACTAAAGATGGTGAAACACTAGTAGGAGACCGTGCAAAACGTCAAGCAGTAACTAATCCTAAAAATACTATTTCATCTATTAAAAGAAAAATGGGAACTGCCGAAAAGACTAATGCTAATGATAAAGATTGGACAGCTGAAGAAATATCTGCTAAGATTTTAACTAAATTAAAAACGGATGCTGAAAGTTATTTAGGTGGTAAAGTTAGTGAAGCTGTTATAACTGTTCCCGCATACTTTAATGATGCTCAAAGACAAGCTACTAAAAATGCTGGTAAAATTGCCGGTTTAGATGTTAAAAGAATTATTAATGAACCAACCGCGGCTGCTCTAGCTTATGGTTTAGATAAACAAGAAAAATTACAAACTATCTTAGTTTATGACTTAGGTGGTGGAACATTTGATGTTTCTATTTTGGAAATTGGTGATGGTGTTTACGATGTTAAATCAACAAGTGGTAATAACCGTTTAGGTGGTGATGATTTCGATCAAAGAATTATTGATTGGATGACTGATACTTTCAAAAAAGAAAATGGTATTGATTTAACTAAAGATTCAATGGCTATGCAACGTTTAAAAGATGCTGCTGAAAAAGCTAAAAAAGATTTATCTGGTATGAGTAAAACCCAAATTAATTTACCATTTATTTCTCAAAGTAGTGATGGTCCAGTTCATTTAGATATGGAATTATCTAAAGCTAAATTTGAAGATTTATGTCGTGATTTATTTGATTCAACTCTAGAACCAGTAAGAAAAGCTTTAAAAGATGCTAAACTAAGTGCTAAAGATATTGATGAAGTAATCTTAGTTGGTGGTTCAACTCGTATTCCATATATTCAAGAATTAGTTAAAAAAGAACTTGGTAAAGAACCTCATAAGGGTGTTAATCCTGATGAAGTTGTTGCAATGGGTGCTGCTATCCAAGGTGGTGTTTTAACTGGTGAAGTTGATGATTTAGTATTACTTGATGTTACACCTTTATCTTTAGGACTTGAAACTCTTGGTGGAGTTATGACTGTTTTAATTCCAAGAAATACTACTATTCCAACAAGTAAGAGTCAAGTATTTAGTACAGCTGCTGATAATCAACCTGCTGTTGATATTCACGTTTTACAAGGTGAAAGACCAATGGCTGCTGACAATAAAACTTTAGGAAATTTCCAACTTGGTAATATTCCACCAGCACCAAGAGGCGTACCTCAAATTGAAGTTAAATTTGATATTGATGCAAATGGTATTGTTAATGTTACAGCTAAAGATTTAGGAACTAATAAAGAACAATCAATTACAATTACATCTAATACTAATTTAAGTGATGAAGAAATTGATAAAATGATGAAAGAAGCTGAAGCTAATAAAGAACAAGATGAAAAACGTAAAGAAGAAGCTAATGTTAAAAATGATGCTGATTCAATGATCTTTGCCACTGAAAAAGCTCTTAAAGATTTAGGCGATAAAGTAGATGCTAAAGATAAAGAAGAAGCTGAAAGTAAATTAAAAGATTTAAAAGAAGCTTTAGAGAAAAATGATGTCGATGATATCAAAAAGAAAACGGAAGAGTTAAATGAAGTAGCAATGAAATTAGCTAGCAAAGTTTATGAAGAAGAAGCTAAGAAAAATCAAAATAATGAAAGTACAACTACTGAAGAACCTAAAAAAGATGATGGTGTAGAAGAAGCAACTTACGAAGAAAAATAGTTATAGGATGGTTCTAGGAAACTAGAACCTTTCTATCGTTTATTTAGAAAAGAGGTTAAAAGGTGAAAACTTATCAAAATAGAAATGAAGTTGAAGAAGAATATAAATGGGATTTAACATCTTTCTTCAAAAATGAACAAGATTTTAATAAAACATTTGCTGAAGTTGAAAAAAGAATAGCTAAAATTCCTGAATATATAGGTTGTACTAAAGATGCTTATAAATTATTTGAATTTTTAAATTTTGAAATTGAAACAACTGCTTTATTTGAAGATTTATATGTATATGCCCATTTAATTAATGATGAAGAATTAGGAATATCTAAAAATATAGAACGTAAAAATAAAACAATAATTTTAAATGGTAAATTAGAAACAGCTTTAAGTTTTTTTGATCCTGAACTTTTAAAATTAACTAACGAAGAATATCAAAATTTATTTATAACTAATCCTAATTTAAATGAATATAAAGTTTTATTAGATGATATATACCGATTAAAAGACCATATATTAAATGAAGAAGAAGATATCATTGTAACTAAACTTGTTAATGCAATGGATCATTTTGATGATATTTCTTCCACAATGCTAAATAAAAATCATAATTATGGTAAGATTAAATTAAGTGATGGTTCTAAAATTACCATTACTTCAACTAATTTCCGTAAATTAATGCGTGATCAAAATCAAGAAATTCGTAAGAAAGCCTATCTTTCTTATCATAAAGTAATTGATCAATATAGTGATATAAATGCTAATTTATTAAATTCTTATATTAGTATGGAAGAACAATTAGCTAAAATCTATAAATATCAAAGTTCTTGGGAACATAAATTATTTTCTTTAAAATTAAGTGATAAAGTTTTTAAAACTCTATGTCAAACAACGGAAAAGAATTTAGATGTTCTTCAAAAATTTTATACTTTAAAAAAACACGTTTTAAAATTAGAACCGTTTAATTCTTATGATTTATCAGTTCCAATGAATCAAAATACCAAAGAATATACTATTAAGGATGCCCAAGAAATTATTCGTAAATCTCTAGCACCTTTAGGTAAAGAATATTTAGCAAAATTTGAAAAAATAATTACTAATCGTTATATTGATTATTGTGAATATAAAGGTAAATGCAGTGGAGGTTATTCATTTGGAACTCTAAAACAAGATTCACGAATTTTATTAAGTTTTAATGGCAATTTAGATTCAGTTTCAACTATTGCTCACGAAGCTGGACATAATGTACATCATCAATTCATTAAAGAAAACAATAAAATTCAATATTTAAATAGTCCTAATATTGTTTGTGAAGTTGCCTCTTTAACTAATGAATTTTTACTATCAAATTATTTAGTAAATAATGGTGAAGATAAACTCGAAAAATTAGCTGGCTTAGAAAATATTTTAAATGTAATTGAAAATAATTTATTTGGTGCCGTAAGAGAAGGCATTATGGAACAAAAAATGTATGAAGTTGTAGCTAATGATGGTAGTTTAACTAAAGAATATTTAGATAATTTATCTCGTAAATCTCTTAAAAAATATTGTGGTCCAAGCATTAAAGTCCATAAATATGCTAAAGATGGTTGGGTAACTAGAAGTCATTATTATATGAATTATTATTTATTTAGTTATGCTATTTGTGTTTGTGTTGCTGCTGTTGTTGCTGAAAAAATAATTAATAATGACCAAGAAATGTTAAAAAATTATTTACAATTTTTAAAAACTGGTAGTGATCAAACTCCAGCCGAAATATATGCTATCTTAGGTATTGATTTAGAAAGTGAACAAACCTATGATGAAGCTATAAAATATTTTGCTAAGTTAATTAATAAATATCAAGAAATATATGAAGGTGATGGTAATGAATAAAAAAGATTATTATGAAGTCTTAGGCGTTAGTAAAAATGCCAGTGACGAAGAAATAAAAAGAGCATTTCGAAAACTTGCTAAACAATATCATCCTGATATAAATAAAGAACCAGGTGCTGAAGAAAAATTTAAAGAAATTGGGGAAGCATATGCTGTTTTATCAGACCCTCAAAAAAGAAGTCAATATGATCAATTTGGTCACGCTGCTTTTGATGGTAATGCTGGTGCTGGTTTTGGTGGTTTTGATGCTAGTGATATTGATTTAAGTGAGATTTTAAGAGCAGCTTTTGGCGAGTCTTTTGGCGGTTTTGGAGGATTTTCTGACTTCTTTGGAGGAAGCACATCTTCTAAAAGAGCTCGTAAAGGAAGAGATACTTTATTAAGAGTTGATTTAACATTTGAAGAAGCTGCTTTTGGAATTGATAAAGAATTTGATTTAACCTTAAATGAAACTTGTGATGAATGTAAGGGAGCAGGTGGCTTTGATGAAGTTGTTTGTCCTACTTGTAATGGTAGGGGAACCGTTATAACTGAACAAAGAAGTATTTTTGGAGTAATTCAAAGTCAAAGTACTTGTCCTAAGTGCCAAGGTAAAGGTAAAAGTTATAAAAGAAGTTGTCCTAAATGTATGGGAAGTGGTCAAACTAAAAAGAAAAAGACCATTAGTATTCATATTCCAGAAGGTGTTGATACGGGCTATCAATTAAGAATTTCAGGTAAAGGTGAAGCTGGTATTAATGGAGGACCTAATGGTGATATTTACATTGAATGTGTAGTTAAACCTAGTAATTTTTATGAACGTGATGGGGAAGATTTATATATTGAAATTCCTCTTACTATTAGTGAAGCCGCTTTAGGATGTAAAAAAGAAATTCCAACCATCTATGGAAATGTTGTAATGGATATCAAAGCAGGCACTCAAAATGATGCTAAATACAAATTAAAAGGAAAAGGTCTTAAAGTTCCTAATAGTATTCGTAAAGGTGATATGTATGCTATTATAAAAGTTATTACTCCATCTAAATTATCAAGAGAACAAAAAAAATTATTAGAAGCTTTAGCCCAAACCGATTTAGAAAATGATAGTATCTTTAAAGAATTTAAAAAAAATTTAAATTAAGTAGTTTTAATTAACTTCGCGTGTAAAACGACCTTTTGGTAATCATTATAACAAGTAGATAAAGTTAAAATTATATCATTTTTATTAACAGTCGTTTTAAAATCAAAATTACTACGATTAATTAATTTAGTAATAAAAGAAGAAAATTCTTCATCATTATTAAAATTAGTTGTTATATAATCGTTCGTATTTAAAATTTTATATATTGAAAATACTTGCCATAAAGTATTTTTATTTTGGGTTGATACTTGAATAGTAAAATTTTTTTGATCATTTATCCAATCACTAGATAAAATATTTTTTAAACTACCAAACATTGTTTCATTAGCTCGACCGTGAGCATATATAATATTATTTTTATCTTCTAAGTTTGACTTATTACGGTAATCTAAGAAAACCCAACCACCACCATTATTTTGTTTATAAAAATCGTGAGTTAAATAATATTTATTATCACTAGCTTGAACAAAAGGGTAGTTAATATTAGTGCCATTTACTTTTAACCAACCAACTGTCTCATCATTAATTTCCTTTAATTCATTTATATCAACATCAATTAAACTCATCTTAATAAAATCCCAATAAGGATCATTTTCTTTAATTTCTTCTTCATTTTGCACAGTATTACCTGATATCTCATTATCTTGTGTTACAACAATTTTTTCTTCTAAATCAGTAATAATTTGTTGACTTTTATTATTGTCTATAAACCACTTAAAAATATTAATGCTGGCATAAATTAACATTGAAAAAGAAACAATTATAACTAAGATTATCATTATATTTCGCCATTTAAGTTTTAATTTTTTTTTCTTCATTCTTATCACTATTAATACTCTATCACTTTTTGCCAATTTAAACAATTAAAACTAGTAATCTCTAAATATATTTGATAAAATTAGTAAAGAAAGTTGGTGCTGATGTGATTAGAAGTGAAGCAAGAGAAAAAGTAATGACCATTTTATATCAAATTAATATTAATAAAGAAAATAAAATAACTTATGATATCAAAGAACTTATTAAAGATAATAATGCTGATAATTTATTTATTACTAAAATAGTTAATGGTGTTGAAGAAAATAATGAAAAATTAGAGAATATTGCTAATCAATATTTAAAAGATTGGACCGTAAAACGTTTAGATAAATTAGGTTCTATTATCCTAAAAATGGCTTTTTATGAAATAATTTATATGGATACTCCCGAAATTGTTGTAGTAAATGAAGCCATTAATTTAGCTAAAAAATATTGTGATATTGAACTTGCTAAAATGATTAATGCTACATTAGATAGTTATTTAAAGGAGTCAAAAAATGAATCCTAAATATATTACAATTAGTCAAATAAATAATTATATTAAATTAATGTTTGATAAAAATATTTATTTAAAAAAAGTTTGGCTTAAAGGTGAGATTAGTAATTTAAAAATTCATTCAACAGGACATATTTATTTAACTTTAAAAGATGATTATTCCCGGATAAGCGCTATTATGTTTAAAAGTAGTACCTATAATTTATTATTTACCCCTGAAGATGGAATGAATGTTTTAGTAGAAGGTCGTATAAGTGTTTATCCAGTAGGTGGTTCATATCAAATATATATTGATAAAATGGAACAAGATGGATTAGGTAATTTATATTTAAAATATGAAGAATTAAAAAAGAAATTACAAAGTGAAGGTTATTTTGATCCAGCACATAAAAAAGCTATTCCCAAATATCCTTCTAAAATTGGTATTGTAACAGCTCCAACTGGAGCAGCAATTAAAGATATTTTAAGTACCATTAAAAGAAGATATCCTATTTGTGAAACTATTTTATTTCCCGCTTTAGTTCAAGGTAGTGGAGCATCATCAAGCATTGCCAATCAAATTATTAAAGCTAATGAATATGATTTAGACATTTTAATAATTGGTCGAGGTGGCGGTTCAATTGAAGATCTATGGGCTTTTAATGAAGAGATAGTTGCTAAAGCTATCTATAATTCTAAAATTCCCATCATCAGCGCAGTTGGACACGAAGTTGATTTTACCATATCCGATTATGTAGCAGACCTACGAGCTCCAACCCCAACTGGAGCAGCCGAAATGGCAGTCCCAACTATTTTAGAAGTAAAAAATATTCTAAAAACTTGGGAAATTAAAACTACTAATGCAATTATGAAAAAATTAGATTATTTAAATCACTGTTTAAAAATTAATAAAGATAATTATATTTTAAAAAATCCCACAATTCTATATGATATTAAATTACAAAAATTAGATACAATAATAGAAAATTTACAAAATAATTATCAAAAATTAATTGAAAAAAAACAATTTTTATTAAAGAAATATCAAGAACATTATATTCTTTTAAATCCTACAATTCTTATTGAAAATAAAAAAAATACTTTAAGCTATTTAATTCAATCATTGAAATTGTTAAATCCCTTAAATATTTTAGATTCAGGCTATTCATTAGTTAAAAAAGATGGTAAGATTATAAAAGATATTAAAAATGTTAATATTAAAGACGAATTAGAAATAACTTTAAGTAAAGGAAAATTAAATGTTGTAGTAAAGGAGAAAAGACAATGAAAGAAGAAAAAACATTTGAAAGTGCTTTAGAAGAATTAGAACAAATCGTTAAAGATTTAGAAAGTGGTAATATTCCTTTAGATAAGGCAATGGATAAATATACTAAAGCAATGAATTTAGTTAAATTATGTCAAGAAAAATTAGATAATGCAACAAATCAAGTTAATAAAATTTTAAATGAAAACAATGAACTTGTTGATTTTAAAATGAATGAAGGAGAAGATGATGGAGATGAAACTAACTAAAATAACTAGTCGAGATGAAGATTTTGCTAAATGGTATACTGATGTTTGCATAGCAGCTAATTTAGTTAGTTATTCAAATATTAAAGGTAGTATGGTTATTTGTCCTAATGGTTATGCTATTTGGGAAGAAATTCAAAAAATAATGGATGCTGAATTTAAAAAATTAGGTCATCAAAATGTTCAAATGCCTTTATTTATTCCTGAATCTTTATTAAATGTGGAAAAAGAACACGTAGAAGGTTTTGCTCCTGAAGTTGCTTGGGTAACATATGGAGGAGAAGAAAAGTTAGAAGAAAGATTATGTGTAAGACCTACTAGTGAAGTTTTATTTTGTGATTATTATAAAAATGTTATTAAATCATATCGTGATTTACCAAAACTTTATAATCAATGGTGTACCATCGTTCGTTGGGAAAAAACAACAAGACCTTTTTTAAGAAGTAGAGAAATTTTATGGCAAGAAGGTCATACAATGCACGAGACGGAAGAAGAAGCTTTAAAAGAAACTTTACAAATGTTACACGTTTATGAAGATTTTCAAAGAAATTATTTAGCTTTACCAGTTATTGTAGGACTTAAAACGGAAAAAGAAAAATTTGCAGGGGCTATTAAAACTTATACAATTGAAGCAATGATGTATGATGGTGTAGCCTTACAAAATGGAACTAGTCATTATTTTGGTAATCATTTTGCAAAAGCTTTTAATATTAGCTTTTTAGACCGGGATAATAAACTTCAAACTCCATATCAAACAAGTTGGGGAACTACAACCAGAATGATCGGGGCAATTATAATGACGCACGGAGATGATCACGGCTTAGTCTTACCTCCTAAAATTGCTCCTACTAAAGTAATAATTATTCCTATTGGTAATGATGAAAAAATCCAAAAAACCGTTAATGAAATAACCAAACAATTAGACGTTTCATTTGAAATTGATAACTCTAATAAAAGTCCTGGCTTTAAATTTGCTGAAAGTGAAGTAAGAGGTATTCCAATTCGTTTAGAAGTTGGAGCAAGAGATCTAGAAAATAATGAAATAACTTTAGTTAGAAGAGATACTCTAGAAAAAATTAAAATTAAAGTAAATGATGTCAAAAATGAAGTAGCAAAATATTTAGAAATTATTCAACAAGATATGTATAATAAAGCTTTAGCTAGAAGAAATAGTATGCTTTATCAAGCAAATGATTATGAAGAATTTAAAAATATTGCTCAAAATAAACCAGGATTTATTAAAATTAATTGGTGTGGTAATGAAGAGTGTGAAACTAAAATTAAAGACGAAACTGGCTTAAAAAGTCGTTGTATCTTATTAGATGAAGAAGTGGATGGTAACTGCATAGTTTGTCATAAAAAAGGTCTTCATAAAATATATTTTGGTAAACAGTATTAAAAAAGAGGGTAATATGCAAAGATATAATACAGCTAAAAAAGTAAGCGTAATAGGAATGATTAGTAATTTATTTTTGCTAATCATTAAATTTTTGGTTGCTTTTATAAGTCATAGTCAAGCTATGTTAGCCGATGCCTTTAATAGTGCGGGTGATATTTTTTCTTCATTATTAACCTTTATTGGTAATAAAATTGCTTCACGTCCTTGGGATAAAAATCATAATTTAGGTTATGGTAAAGCTGAATACATTTATTCAATATTTATAGCTATTTCAATGATATATATTGGTTTAAATTTATTTTATATGTCATTTAAATCTTTATTTGTAACTAGAGAATATCATTTTTCTATCTATTTAATTATTGTTTGTGTTATTACAATTATTATTAAATTTATATTATATTTATATACTAAAAAAGTTGGCCAAAAAGAACATAATTTATTAATTATAGCTAATGCTATTGACCATAAAAATGATTGTATTTTAACAACAGGTAACTTAATTGCTACCATCTTTGCAATGTATAATATCTTTTTAGTTGATAGTATAATTGGTATTATTATATCTTCTTGGATTTTGTATAGTGGATTAAAAATATTTATGGAAGCTTATAAAATATTAATGGATCGTTCAATAGATGAAGAAACTAAAGAAAAAGTTATTGAAATTATTAAAAAACATCCTGAAGTATTAAAAGTAAATCATATTAATTCAACCCCAATTGGTTATCAATTTCAAGTTAATTTAACTATTTTTGTTGATGGTAATATGACAACCTTTGAATCACATAAAATAGCTAATAAAATTGAAAAAGAATTAACTAAATTAGATATAATATCATTAGCTGTAATTCACGTTAATCCAATGTAACAAAGATTAAAAAAAGGAGCTTATAGCTCTTTTTTAATTATTTAATTCATCACCTTTTTTTAACATTGTTGTTATAAATATCGCATATCCATTAGTAGGGTGATCAACAATTACGTGAGTCACAGCCCCAATTAATTTATTATTTTGGACAATCGGTGAACCACTCATTCCTTGAACAATACCTCCAGCTTTATCAATTAAATTTTGATCAGTTATCTCAAATGTCATATTTTTGGTATCATTATAATCTTGAATTGAAGTAATATTTATATCATATTCTTTTTTCTCATTTCCATCAATTACCGTATATATCTTAGCAGGTCCTATCTTTATTTCACTAGGTTCAGCAATTTGAATTTTATCTTTATTTAAATTACTTTGCCAAATACCAAATATACCATTAATTGTATTTTCTTTTATTGAACCATAAGTATTTTCAAAATTAAAGCTAGCATTCTTTTCACCAGCATTTCCATCAATACTTTTCTTAATAGATGTAACTGTACTTTCAAAAATACTTCCTGTTTTAACTTCAACCATTTTTAATGTTTTACTTTCTAAGACTTCGTGTCCTAAAGCTCCATAAATTTTAGATTCCGGATCAATATAAGTTAAAGTTCCAATTCCTGTAATATTATCTTTAACATATAAACCAGTTTTATAAATCCCATCAACTTTCTCTAATTCTAATAATATAGGTATTTCCGTATTATTTCTTTTAACCGTAATATAAATATGATTATCCTTAATCTTTTGTTCAATAGCATTAGTTAATTCATCAATTGTTGAAACATCTTCATCATTAACTTTTATTATTTCATCACCAATCATTATATTAGGATTACCTTTTAATATCTTATTATTTACTGGATAAAAACCAATAACTAATATCCCTTTAGCATCGATATGAATTCCAATATTTTCTCCTCCTAATATCACTTCATTAGAGTAGGCTATTACTGATAAAGGCATTCCTAAAAATGCTATAAGGGTAATTAAAATCTTTTTCATACTTATCACCTTACCTAATAATAGTATGCTCCAAAAAGGTCAAAAAAAAGATGGTAATTCATACCACTATTGTAAAGCATAAGCAGCAATGCTAGCAACAATGCCACCAACCATAATAAATAAAGTAATCCAAGTTACTATTTGTCTAGTTTTCTTTTTCATAACTTCACCCAATACAAATTTATCATAAAATTGCTCATTTGTAAATAAACTTTATCAGGTGATTATATGCATAATCTTGTTAAATATTTAAAAAAAAGGCGTATTCTAATGCTTTTTTTAAGTATTATATTAATAATTGGTAGTACAATGGGCATTTTAATTGCCATTAAAACTAAAACCTCATTTATTCCCATATTAAATCAATATCAAGAAAAGATAAATGGTTTAACTTGGTTAAATTTAATAACTCATTTTACTATTTTAACTTTTCTATTAATTACCAGTATAGTTTTAATTGGTATTCCCTTTTATTTCATTGTTTTATTTATTGAAGGAATAAATATTGGCTTTCTTGCTACCATATTCTTCTTAATCTTTAAAATTAAAGGATTTATTTTTTCCATATTCTTTATAATTTTTACCAATTTTTTTATTATTGCTTTTTTATTTTTATTATTCCCTAAGTGTTTAGAAATATCAAGAAATATAATTAGTCATTTTTTATATAAAAAAGATAATGAAATAGTTATATTAAAATATATAATGTCATCTTTAATATTTATTTTTATATCTTTAATCGGAGATTTACTATTTCTTTTAATAAGTCCTAAAGTATTAAATATCTTATCTTTTCTCCTTCGCTAAAATACTATTATTTTTGCATATTTTTTGCTATAATATGGGTAATTTGGATGTGATTAGTGATGAAAGAAAAAGTAATAGTTGGAATGAGTGGGGGAGTAGACTCTGCTGTTGCCGCTTATGAATTAATTAAAGAAGGATATGATGTTGAGGCTTTATTTATGCGCAATTGG
This sequence comes from uncultured Bacilli bacterium, assembly GCA_947628245.1. Taxonomy (GTDB): domain Bacteria; phylum Bacillota_I; class Bacilli_A; order RF39; family UBA660; genus Ventrenecus. The sequence goes on from CANQZH010000007.1 coordinate 12,779, forward strand.
GATTCTATGTTAAATAATGATACTTTAGGTAATCCTAATTTAGATAATGAAATATGTCCTCAAGAACAAGATTATAACGATGCTAAAAAAGTATGTGAAATTTTAGGTATTAAACTTCATCGAATTGATTTTGTTAAAGAATATTGGGATAATGTGTTTACTTATTTTTTAAATGAATTAAAAAAAGGGCGCACTCCAAATCCTGATTTATTATGCAATAAATATATTAAATTTGATGCCTTTAAAAAAGAAGCAAATCGTTTAGGTGCTAAATATATTGCTACCGGACATTACGCTAGATTAAAAAATCATAAACTATTAAGAGCTAAAGATTTAAATAAAGATCAAACGTATTTTCTAGCAGGTTTAAAAGAAGAACAATTAGACAATGTATTATTTCCAATTGGCGAACTAACAAAACCTGAAGTAAGAAAAATTGCTTCAGATATTGGCTTAAATGTTGCTAAGAAAAAAGATTCAACAGGAATTTGCTTTATTGGTGAACGAAATTTTCAAAAGTTTGTTCAAAATTATTTAAAACCAAATCCCGGTGATATTGTAAATGTTGAAACCAAAGAAGTAATAGGCACTCATCAAGGATTAATGAATTACACTATTGGTCAAAGAAAAAATACCGGTATTTCAGGATATGATGAACGTCATTATGTATGTGGTAAAAATGTAGCTGATAATATTTTATATATAGCTTTTGGACAAGATAGTAAATATTTAATAAGTAATTCTTGTATCCTTGAAGATGTTAATTTTATCAATAATAAAAAACCAACTTCTTGTACAGCTAAATTTAGATATCGAAGTGAAGATGTAAAAGTAAAATTAGAATATTTACCAAATAATGAAGTAAAAGTTATATATCCAGATGGTTTTAAAGCAGTAACTCCTGGTCAGTTTTGTGTTTTTTATGATAATGAGGAATGCTTAGGTAGTGGAATTATCAAAAAAGTAATGAAAGATGATGAAGAATTATGGTATCTAAAATAGATTTTCAAAAGGCAACCAAAGAAGATTTTAAAGTCTTTGCTAAAAAATTTTATCAAGAAGCAGCTAAGAAATATAACTTAGATATTATTTTAAATTTTAATGATAATAGTTCCCAACTAGCTAATACAACAAGTAATTGTACTTATAACTCTAAATTTAAACCTACCCATTTTCATATAATAGATTTAAATATTAATAAAATATTTAAAGAAATGACTAATCCTCGGGATATTTTCTTTGAATTTATTAATTGTTTATATCACGAATTATATCACGTATTAGTAATTGAAAGAGCAAATCTATCATCTTGTTTTAACTTAACTTCTTTATTTTCCGTAGTAGAATATTGTGATACATTAGATAAAAAATTTTGGCAAAAAAATTATCAAGCAATCGATGAAGAAGCCCAAGCATATTGTTATGGAATTAAAAAAGCAGTTCAATTTATCCAAAAATATTATCCTGAATTAAATGCTACAGCATATACTAAACAATTATATTTAAAACATTATTTAATTCCTAAATTTTATAATTATTATACATACAATAATGAACAAAATTCAAAAAAAACAACATTAGTTAAAATGTTAAATAATTTTAAATATCTAAAAGATTATCCTTATCCTGAAATATTAAAAAAAGTATATAATTTTCAAGAAAATCATTTAAAAACAATAGATGAATTAATCTATGATTTTGAATATTTTTATCGTATGTATCAAAATGATTATAAAAAACAAAAAGAAATTAAAAACTTCTATACAACTTTAATAGTTGAAAAATATCAACTTAATGAAAATGTTAGCTCTAAAAATAAAAACAAACTTCTATACTTTTTAAAAAATGCTTTAACTAATGAAAAAAAACAATTACATTTTTTAAAACAAATTCATCCATATAATTTAGATATTCTAAATAAACAAAATCAATTTATATATGAACAAGTCAATAAAATAAATCAAATTAATACTTCAATAAATGCTTTAAAATAGCTTAAAAACTGAAAAATTAACGTTTTTACTTGACGTTAAAGTGTTAAGTATTTTATAATATAGTTGTAAATATTAAGAGAGTAGGTTAACAAAATGAAAAAATTAAAAGATTTAATGCAAGAACTTGGAATATCAAAAGTTAGACTTGCAAAATATTTAGGGGTTTCAAGACAAATGGTGTACAATTATCTAGAAAATGATGATGTAACAAAATGGCCAAAAGAAAAGAAAATTTTGTTATTAAAATTATTAGATATTGAAGATGGTAAGGAAGATGCCATTGACAAGATTGAAATAACTACTGACTATCTAATGAGCGTAGAAAATCGTCTAAATCAAGCAACAAGAGGTGAGAATAAAAACGAAGCCTATTTTGAAATAAAAAACCTTGATAAAGATTCTCAAACTTTACTTACAAATATAATTAATATTATTAAAGAAAAATTTAGTGATGAAAAAAAAGCTAAAGAAAACTATTATGTCTTTAACTATTTATATCATCTATTACAATCTATGGATAATGTTCCTGAAATAAAATATATTTTTGGTTATATGTCTAAAACAACTGGTTTTACTAAAGTCAATGAATTCAAATTTAATGAAGATCGCCAATATATCTTTGAAGGTATTTTATATACTGCTTTAACATTATATAATAATGGAGGAGCATCAAGAAGCAAATTAACTGAATCACATCGCCGTTGGGAACAAGAAATTGAAAAGAAAAATGAAGAAAAACTTGGTCGAACTCAACAATTAAATACTTTAAAAATTCAAGCTTTAAAAGAACTAGGTTATTCAAAAATAACTACGGAAAATGCCGGCGAATTAATAGAAAAAATTGCTGAAATTGAATCACGTAAAGTATAATTTAAGGTTTACATATACTTTACATAGATGTAAAACAAGAGGGAAGAGTAGAGTGATACTCTTTTTTTTTTAAAATCAAATTATATTTTATCATAATAAATAAAAATAAAATCAAAGCAAAAATAAAACCATTCTAAACTAATAAGTTTAATTTATAATAAAAGAATAATTTTGAGTTTATATAAATGAATTTTAAAATTGAATATTTAAAATCTAAATTTATATTATTTTAATTAAAAATATTGAAACTAATAATTTTAAATAAGATTATCAATTAATCACATATAACAAATTCAATGCAAATTTCATATCAAACAAAATTTAAACTAACTTATCAATCAATCATTTAAATTAATTTCAATGCAAATTACATAATTATAATTTTAATTAAGATTAATAATTAATCATTTAAGATAATTTCGATGCAAAATATAAAATCAAATAATTTAATAAATTTATAAAAATATTTTTTTAATTTTTAAATTAAATTAAACTTATATAATAAAATAGTAAAACGAACAGAATCCTAAAATATAAACTATTAGAGGCTATATTATTAATTGATTATTACTATATATACAACAATTTTCTTTTCAAATATGAATATTGCATAATATATATTATGTAAACTAGTAATTAAATCTTGTGATAAAAATGACATTTAGGATAATTAGAACACCCTATGAAATAACAATACTTCCCCTTTTTATTTATTAACATACTTCCACATCGAGGACATATATTATTTTTTATTAAATCATTTTTATTTTTAATTTTTTCTTTAATTTCCTTATTATGACTAAGACGTATTTTCTTATCTTTTATATTATCATTAGTAATAGTCACTATAATAGGTGCAAGATGATCAATTATTTCCTCATTAAATTTTAGAATAACATTTTTAACATCTCCCATTTGCGTTACAATTGCCTTTTTAGTTTTAACTCGAAGTTTTGCCGTTTTGGAAAAACAAATTATTGATTTAAAATACTCTTCATCAAGATTTAATAAATTAGCTAAAGCTTTAATATGACCATAATTTTGATATATAGGATTATGAATATAGTGCTTATTATTTAATATCCATTGCTCATTAAATTCATTACCAACAATATAGCCATAATAAAATTTTGTTTCAATTACAAATATTCCATATTTAGAAACTACTATATGATCAATTTGATGAAGTCCCTCACTCGTCTTTAATCATAATATTATTAAAAACAATATAATCTTTAGGTAATGATTTTAATTCTCTTTTAATATAAAATTCGCCAACTAAACCTCTAAGTTTAGAATAAAAATGTGCCAATAAAATATCAACTATAATTATAATAAATAATACTACATATATACTCATATCTAACTCCTTAATTTAATTATAATATAAATTGATTAAATAGTAAAAATAAAATCCCTACTCCCATTCCAATATAAATCCATTCATCCTCATAATATTTTTTAGCTTTAGGAAATAAATCGTGAATTGATAAAGTAATCATTAAACCAGCAACAAATAATAATATAAAGCCAATTATTGCATCAGTTATAAATTTACTTAAAAAGATAAAAGCAAGTAATGCTCCTAATGGTTCAGCAAGCCCAGAAATAAAAGTCATTTTAATAGCTTTTTTCTTACTTCCTGTAGAATAATATATTGGTACAGCTATACTTATACCTTCAGGAATATTATGCATCATTATTGCCAAACTAAGTTTTAAACCTAAAGCTATATTTTGATAAGAACTTAAAAAAGTTACAATTCCTTCCGGTAAATTATGTAACATTAAAGCAAACATTGATAAAAGCCCTACCCTATACAAATCATCTTGTTTTTCAGTTATCTTTCGATTAATAATATAAATAACTATTATTCCTAAAGTAAACGCAATTAACGAAAAAAAAGTACCCCAAACAAGCTTATATTCAGTTAAAATACTATATGTTGCTTCAGGTACTAATTCTAAAACTGAAATACCAATCATTATCGTTAAAGAAAAAGATAATGCAAATACAATAAATTTATTAATATTCTCTCTTTGCCATTTATGAAAAATTACTAAAGAACCTAAAACAGTTGATAAACCAGCAATACTAGAGATAATTAAAGGTAAAAGAATTTGCATATTATCACCAGTTAAATATATGCTATATCTTATAATTTAATTCTTTACTTTTCTTTAAATAATCATTATCACTTATTATACCTAATCTAAGTAAATCTTCTAAAGTAGCTGAATAAATCCGATCAGCATCAAAATTATTCATTACTTCACTAATTCCATATTTTTTAAAAACCTGCCCTATTTCTTCATCATCAAAAGGACTTTTTTTAATTTCAATTAATTTTGATGTTACAGCTAAATCTTCTTCAAAATATTTATCATCAATATTTTTATCCATATCTAAACTAGCATCATAAGGATTAATAAAAAAGGAATAATCATAATTAAATACTTCACTTGGAAATAAATAGTTTTCAGCAATCCTAAATTCTTGTTTTAAATCTTTACGATAATAATTAATATATTCTAATAAAAAGTTTCGAAAATCCATATAATTTTTTAACATTGTCCAAATATTAGCCACGTGAAAATTATAATCAGAACCATATAAAGCTAAAACTTCTTCTTTTAATCTTAAATTCAAACTAGATGCTTTACTATCAGCTATCTCTCTTTTTAATTCTTCATAACTTACAATTTCTTGACATAAACTATTAACTAAAGAATGGAACTTAGAAGAATCATCTAATAATTTAGTCCGTTCTTTATTCATTACTTTATCAAATCGATTTAACATTACATATTTAATTTTTAAATACCTTTGCATATTAATTTTTTTATCAGGTTGAAAAAGTGGATTATATAATGAAATATTATAATAATCTCTTTCTTTATTTAAAGTAACTTTAGCTATTAAAAGCTTCTTATCTTTTAAATCAATTTGATATTTATTTTTAACCATATCCCAAAATTCTTTTTTACTATAATCAATAGTAAGTAAATCAATTTCCGAAATATCATTAAAAACAGTAGCTTTCCCATCAAAAAATTGCAATTTATTTTCATCTTCAACAAGTAAATAAAATTTTGCCATACCTTTTCTCCTTTTCCTTTATTTTATCAAAACTACCAAACATTGGCAACTAAATTAAAGTATGCTTTTATTCTTCTAATCCATAATATTAGTGGGAGGTAAAATATTATGAAAAAGAACAATAATGAAAGACAAAATCGTTCTAACAACAATTCTAAAAGAAATCAAAGCAGCAGAGAACAACGTTCTAACTCTAGTA
>CANQZH010000008.1 GCA_947628245.1 uncultured Bacilli bacterium
ATTGGAAGATTAGATTATGATACAACAGGTCTTCTTTTATTAACTAACGATGGAGAATTAACTAATCTTTTAAGTCATCCTAAAAATGAAATATTAAAAATTTATACAGCTAAGGTTAAAGGTCTTATCACGCCGCAAGAGTTTATGGCAATTAAAAAAGGTATAGTAATTGATAAAAGAGTTGTGAAAGTTTCTTATTTAAAAATTAAGAAAAATGAAGAAGCTAATACAACATCAGTTAAGATTGGAATTGTTGAAGGAAGAAATCATATTGTTAAAAAAGTTTTGGCTAGTATTAATCATCCCGTATTAAAATTAAAAAGAGATTCTTATGCGTTTTTAGATTTAGAAGGATTAAAAGTTGGAGAGTATCGTTCTTTATCAATTAAAGAAGTTAAAAAATTATATGCTTTAGGTCAAAAATAAAACTGCTATTTTAAGCAGTTTCTTCAGTTTCTTCTTCCTTTTCATCATTTACTTCTTCAAAAGAAATAATGCCTACTGGACAAGATTCAATCGCATTCATTAAAGCTTCTGAATCTAAATTTTCATTACTTTTAGGAATTGAATAACCTTCATCATTAAAAGTAAAATGTTCAGGGTCTATACCTACACACGCTCCACAACCAATGCAATCATCAGTTAAAACTTTAATTTTTTTCATTCTTAATCTCTCCTTTAAATCATTATAAATATTATTTTTTAAAAAATCAATAAATAAAACATATTCAAATTCGACAAAATATGTTATATTTATTAAGAAAGGATAGGTTATCATGAAAACAAGAGTCGAAAAATATAAAAATGATAACGAAAATTATATACCTAAAAGGACAAGAAAGAATGAACAACTTTATGAAGAAATTAAAGATAGTGAGTTGGAAAATTTTTCTATTGGAATGAATGCTAAAGTAATTGGGGAAAATCCTAATCAAATTGATATTGATAAAATAAAAGAAATTTTAGAAAAAAATTATCAAGATCCTCCTAAGAGAAGAAGTATTGAAATTACCAAGGAAGAAGAATCTTTAGAACAACTAGAATTAGAAAAGACAAGGGAATATGATATAAATGCTATTTTAGAAAAAGCTAGAGAAGAAAAAGAAGTTGATTATCAAGAAGAAAGATTAAAAAAGGTTAGAGATACTCAGTATGATATTTTAAAAAATTTAGATTTAGATGATAATAAAGCTAAAGCAAGTAGTAAGAAAACTAAAGATGAACTTTTAGAACTTATTAATACGATAGAATTAAATGAATATCAAAAAAAGCAAAAAGCTAAACAACAAAGTAGTGATGAACTTGATCCTTTAGATATCTTAAGTGATTTAAAAGGTAATGATGGAACAGTTGTTGTTGAAGCTCAAGATTTTGAAAAAGAAATGGCTACTTTTGAAATGAAAATGAATACTAAAGAAGAAAAGATGGAACTACCTAAAGAAGAACTTAAAGTTGTTGTTGAAGAAGATAAGGAAAAAACTTCGGAAGATATAGATAAAAGTTTTTATACGGATAGTATGACTTTTAATAAAGATGATTTTGATTCTTTCGCGGATGTTGATGCTAAAGGTAGTGTTTTAGTTAAAGTATTAATTGTGATTATTTTCTTAGCTATTATTGGAGGAATTGTTTTATTTTTAAATGACTTTTTGAAATTAGGTTGGTTTTAACCTTTTTTTCATATAATTTAATATGAGAATAAGAAGAAAAATTAATTATGTTAAAGTAGAGATTGGCTTATTTATTATGGGAGTAATTATTACGACTTGTTTGCTTTTTTTAAGTTTTAATCGCATAATTAGTCCTAAATTAAGTTATATTGCTAATTTAGAATTTACAAAAGTTGTAAATCAAGTGTCAAGTAGTTATCAAAATTTGCCTAATTTTTCTTTAGATGATCTTTTAATTGTTACTTTAAATGATAAGAATGAGATTTTAACTGTTGATTATCAAATGCAAAAAATTTATCAAATATCAAATGAAGTAACTAAAGAGATTATGGAAAATATTAATAAAAGTAGTTCTTCTCCTTATTTGACTGATTATCATCAAGACAATACAGTTTTACTTATGATGCCAATGGGAATAGTAAGTGATTATGTTTTTTTAAATAATTTAGGACCTAGAATTCCGGTTGTTTTTCATTTTGTTAATTCAGTATTTACTAATGTGAAAACGAAAATGACTAATTATGGAATTAATAATGCTTTAGTAGAGATTTATTTAGAAGTTTCTTTAAAGTATGATTTAATAACGCCAGTGCAAATGCAAAGTCAAAGTCTTGATTTTAATGTATTATTAGGAGCTAAAATTATTAATGGAACTGTTCCTAATTGGTATGGAAATGAACTAATCACGCAAAGTAGTAGTATCAAAAATGATTTTTATATGATATAAGAATTTAAATAATAATAAATCTTAGGCTTTTTGCAAGTTTTCGGTCATAAAAAAAACTTCTTGCTATAATATGTAAAAAAAAGCTTTATTTATTTTATAAATGTTATATAATACAAATAGCACTTGGTTTGTGTTTTGTTTTGAACGACATATATACTAAACTCAAGTGCTTTTTTTGTGAATAGAAAATTAAAAAAAAATTAAAGACTTTTCGTTAGAAATTTGGTACAATGGTTATGGTGAATAAAATATGGGTATGGATGAAGTAATTAGTGAAGAAATAACATTAGCTATTGAAAATTATTTGTCTACTAAAGAACAAGCTCTTTCTAGTTCTTTGTCTTTTCCTGTCATTATAATTAGAACCTTAGTAGAAATTTATGGTGAATTGGAAATTATTAATCCGTATTTAACCAAGAATAAAAAAGCTTTTGATAGTAACTTATTAAAATATGGTTTTCCTAAAGAAAAATTAAATGATTTTAAAAAGTGTTTTGAAGCTTTTTGTCATACTTTAAAAGAAAGTAATAATATCTTTTTAGTTAGAATTGAACAATATTTAATTGAAATGTTTTTTTTAAAAAAGAAAAGAATTGGGTTAATGCCTGATGAATTAGCTAATTTTAAAAAATATATTTGTTTATCTGATAATACTTATTTAACTGATTATACTAATTATTATATTGAAGATAAAAAATTACTTGATTATTATTTTGCTAGACAAAATTATTTAAGTGAACATACTATTGATTTAACACCTGTTAAAAAAACAACATTGTTTATTGATGCTTATTTATTATTAGGTTATACAGTTGAAGAAGTATCAAAAATGACTTCTGAAGAATTAGAGAGTGCTAATCATAAAGTATATGCTTTCTTTAAAATAGATGAAAACGATGAGAATAAAAGGGATTTACTAATTGATGCGGTTAATTATTATAAAAGATATGGTAATCGTCTTACTACAGGTAATGGTTATGTTGATTTACTTTTGATTGTAAGTGTTGTAGCAACTTTAGTATTGACGTTATTTATTGTAGCATTAAGAATTTCTTAAGAGGTGGGTTTATGGATAAAGTTAAATTATTAGATCAAGAATATTTAGTTTTTCGAAATGAAAAAGATGGTTTTAATTTAGAGGAAGTTGAAAAAATTATTACTGATTATTTTAGTGATTTTGATTATATTTTAGGGGATTGGTCTTATGGAAAATTAAGATTAAAAGGTTTTAATAGTCGAACTAATCCTAATTTTAAAAGTATTAATGATATTGATAAAGTTGATGAATATTTAAAGAATTATTGTGCATATGGTTGTAAATATTTTATTTTAGCAAAAGATAATATTGCAGAGTAATAAAAATTTTGTTATAATTTTGTTTAGAATGGAGAGAGGGTTCCAATGAAAGAAAAAGTAATATTAACAAAAGCAAATGGAGAAATTGAAGAAAGAAAGGTAATAGCTCATTTTAAATCTTTAGATGAAGCTAGACCTAATATTAAAGATGTTCCTATTTTGATTTTAGATAAAAATGAAATGAATAATGGTAATAATGTTTTAGAATTTATGTGGCAAAAAGATGGAGTATATCAAGCTGTTAATGATGATAATGCTTGGAGTGAATTAAAAGCTACCATTGTTGATATTATTAAAAATAATGCTCAAAATATTAGCTATATAAGTGATGAAAATGTAAAAACTGATATTGGAGCTGGAAGAAGTCTTGGTTTAACTGTTGCTCAAACTGATGCTTTAACAGCTAACTTTAAAACTTTGGCTGTAACAGCAACTCCAGTTGTTGAGAGTACCCCTGTTATCGAAAGTACGCCTGTTGTTGATATGCCAAGTGTTGTTCCAACTGATGTATCTACTAATAATGTTATAAGTGAAGTTCCAAGTAGTGAAAGTGTTCCTCCAGTTGTGAGTGATGTTCCAGTAAGTGAAGCACCAGTTATAGAACAGGCTCAACCAGTAGATGTTCAACCTGTTAATACTGCTCCAGTTATTGAAAATCCAGTTGTTAGCGAACCAGTTAATCCAGTTGTAGATACTCCAGTAGTTAGTCAAGTAGTTGAACAAGCTCCAGTAGAAAGTGGAGTAGAAATAGTATCTGAAGAAAAAGAAACTGATTTTGATAAAATGCAAAAAGAAATTGAAGCTGCAACTAGAGAATATCAAGAGAAGATTGAAAGCATTGTAAATGCTTATAAAAAAAAAATAAATGAAACAATTAATGAAGCTAATAGTTTAAAAGCTCAAGCAAATGATCATTTAAAAAATGCGCAAGCTGCCGAACAAATTGCGACAATGGCTTATCAAAATTCCGTTGGAGTAAGCGAGCAAGCACCCAGTTTGGAATTACAAAAAATTGCTTAATCTAAGATTATTCTTAGATTTTTTTCATATATTGTACTATGAAAGATAAAATACGATATGAATATAAAATTGAAGTTGATGATTTAGAAGAAAAAACTAATTATTATTATTTTCAGTTAAATAATCAAGATTTTTATTTGACTAAAGTTAGAAGAAACATAACAGAGTTTCAAGAATTAATTAAACTATATCAAGAACTTTTAAATAAAAATTATCCAGTTCATCAAATTATTTTAACAGTTAATGGTTCTTATACTATTTTAGTTAATAATGAAGTTTATGTATTGTTAATGGTTAATAATGCTAGTATGGAATATAGTTTAGATGAGATGTTAAAGATTTGGGATATGATGCCAATTAATAATTTAAATACATCTTTACAAAGACCTGATTGGGGTAAATTGTGGAGTGATAAAATTGATTATTTTGAGTATCAAATTGGTCAAATGGGAATTGGTAAAAAAGTTGTTATTAATACTTTTGGTTATTTTGTTGGTTTAAGTGAAAATGCTATTGGTTATGTTAATAAAGTTAATATGATGATTAAACCTTTAAATAAAAAAATTGTTTTGGCCCATAATCGGGTTAAATATCCTAATACTCATTTAAATTATGATAATCCCTTAAATTTTGTTTTTGATTTAGAAGTAAGAGATGTGGCTGAATATTTAAAAGGAGAAGCTTTGGAAGATATAGAATATGCTTTAATTGATTTAAAAGCTTATTTAAATTTAAGAAAATTAGATTTATATTCTTTAAGTATGTTATATGCTAGACTTATTTATCCTAGTTATTATTTTGATTTATATGAAAATGTGATGAATTTTGATGTTGATGAAGATTGTTTAATAAAAATAATGGAAAAAACTCCTCAAATTGAAGAGTTTTTAAGAAAAAGTTATGAAATTATTGTTAATTATGGACCAATTGAACCAGTTGATTGGCTTATAAGCTCACCACAATAACTCCTTTAATACTAGGAATTTCTTCTTTAATATAGCTTTCAATATTATCTTTAACTGTTATATCTTGATAACCACAATTAGCACAAGCACCAGTTAATTTAACATAAACATAATCATCTTCATATTTTATAAATTCTATGTCGCCACCTTCCATATTTAAAAAGGGACGAATATCATCTAGTAGTTCTTTGATTTTTTCGATCATAATTTCACCTCTTAAACATTATAAAAGCTAATTTATTTGTTGTAAAGTAAAAAACGTGTTATAATGTTGTCGGTGAGTTTTAATGGAATCGTATCAAATTGGGAAAGTTGCATACGGGTCCGTTACGGGTTTAGAAAACTATGGTATCTTTTTAAGTTTTGATGAAGGATATACTGGTTTAATACATATTTCTGAACTTAGTGAGCATTTTGTAAAAAATGTTGGCGATTATGCCCAGATAGGGGATGTTATTCCGTGTATTATTTTAGAAATTGATGAAGATTTAAAACAAATGAAATGTAGTATTAAAAATACTATATATGCAATGGATAAAGAAAATGAGATTGATCACGGCTTTGCCCCGTTGAAAAAGCAACTTCCATTATGGATTAATGAAAAATTAAAAGAGCTTTCGTAAGTTCTTTTTTTGTGTCAATTTACTGTCAAAATTTTAAGAGAATTATTGTCTAAAAGGTTTAATATTTAGTATGATATTAATGTAAGGAAGTGGTTGATATGTTATATCCTTCTATTGATAAACTTCTTAATATCGTTGATTCAAAATACAAATTAGTTCACGTTGCTTCAATTAGAAGTAAACAGATGTTAGAGAAAAATCATTATCAATTAAATGAAAGTGAGTATGTGAATAAACGAACCATTGGAAGAGCTTTAGAGGAGCTAGAAAAAGGACTTATTGAAGTTAAGTTTAAAGAGACTAAATAAGTCTTTTTTATATGCGAAATTTTCTTTTTTGTGACAATTAAACAGCCAATTATTAAAAAAGTTCATAAAATAATTTAGAAAGAAGGTTATTTTATGAGTAGAGTATTATTAGATGCGGAAAATCAAATTACTAATCAATTTGGGAGTAATCATACGGGAGTTGATGTCGTAAAAAAATATAATGAATTAGATACGGTTATAGCGCATAGTGATGGTTTAGTTATTTTAAGTCAAACGGGTATGAGAAATGATAAGGGTTCAGTTGGGACTAAAAGTTATGGTAATTATCTAAAGATTAAACATAATGATGGGTATTATACTTTATATGCTCATTTAAAAGATGTTTATGTTAAAAATGGAGATAAAGTGAAAAGAGGACAAAAGATTGGTTATATGGGTGATACTGGTAATGCTTATGGAGCTCATTTACATTTTGAAGTTCGTAAACCTGATAATAAGGTTATAGATCCTACTTATTATTTAGATAATGATTTACCTAATAATAGTGATATTCTTTATCAATCTTATGATAATAAGAAAAAGATGTGGTTACCTAATGTTGCAATTAATACTAGTGAATATGTTGGAAATATTGGTAATGAAATGGGAGGAGTATATTTAGATAAGTATCGAATGAGAGTTCACGATAAAGTTAAAAACAGTTGGCTTCCTTGGGTTATTAATCGTAATGATTATGCTGGTAATTTAGGAAATGCTATTGATGGTGTTCAAATTGAGGGAGTAACTTACCGTGTTCATTTAAAAGGTGGTTCTTGGCTTCCTTGGGTAAAAAAAGTAGATAATACACCTAATGGTTATGCGGGGATAGAATTTTTATGAAGTAATTAAAAGGGCAATATTAAAGTGCAATATTTGCACTTTAAATATGTTAAATAAATGTTATAATATAGATATAGTAAAAGGTGATAGTTTATGGATAGAAATCAAAGTTGGGATATGGAATTATCGGAATACCTTAAACAAGATGAACTTAAAAGTAGTGAAAAAGTAAAGAATTGGGAGATGGCTATTGGTCTTCAAGATGTTGATGGTTTAAAACCTTCAAAGTATTTAATTGAAACTGCTAAAGAACATATTGAAGGTAATATTAATATTAATGAAGCTAAAAAAAGAATAGATGAATATTATAAAATAGAGAATAATCGTAAAATAGAAAGTTATAGTGAAGAAGCTGATAAAGTTTCAGTTAGAATGGCTGAAATATTAAGTGAGAATAGTTTTAATTTTAATGTTTTTGAATTAATTAACATTCATTCTCGATTATTTAAAGGAATATATAAAGAAGCAGGAAAAATTAGAGATTATAACTTTACTAAAAAAGAATGGATATTAAATGATGATACAGTTATTTATTCTTCTTTCGAAACAATAAAAGAAGCTTTAGAATATGATATAGAACAAGAAAAAAATTTTTCATATAAAGATTTATCTTTAGAAGAATCAATAAAACATATTTCAAGATTTACATCTAATATTTGGCAAGTACATCCTTTTTGTGAAGGTAATACAAGAACTACTGCTGTGTTTATTATCAAATATTTAAGAACTTTTGGTTTTAATATAAATGATGATGTATTTGCTAAAAATTCTTGGTATTTTAGAAATGCTCTTGTCAGGGCTAATTATAAAAATTTTAAAAAAAATATTTTTGAAGATACATCTTATTTAGAAAAGTTCTTTTTTAATTTATTAAGTGATAGTAATTATGAACTTAAAAATAGATATACTCATATTGATTACAAACAAAATAAAAAAATAGTAAATAATAAAAAATATACTTTAGAAGAACAAGTAATCATAAATATTATAAAAAGTAATGATTCAATTAAACAAGAAGAAATTGCTAAATTAATGAATAAATCTATTAGAACTGTAAAATATATAATGAAAGATATGCAAGTAAAAGGAATGATTAAAAGAAGTAATGGTAAGAAAAATGGTAAATGGGTGATTATTTAAAAATTGTAGATTATAAGGATGTGAATTGAAATGAATATAGAAAAAATTTGGGGATTTGAAACAAGTGATAGTGAAAGAGATAATTTTTTTCTTAATGTCTTTCCAACTATTGATTCATTTACTAAAGCTAAAATTTTAAAACATTTAATGAAAAAAATAAAATTTTTTAATTCTTATATATCTAGAAGTAATGCTAAAAGTAAAATACTAGAAGAATTAAAAAAAGAAATTAATATATTTATTGAAGAAAAAAATATTCAAAAAGGAGTTCTTTTATTACCAATTATACTTTTTTATACAAATATGAATATAAATGATATTGAAAGTGATATTTTATTAAAACCATTAAAACAATTATTATTTATGACAAAAAATGAAGATTTAGTCGATAATCAAGATTTTAATGAAATAGTAATAAATATTACTAAAATAGTAGCTTATGCATTTTCTTATGAAGAGGAGTATAATTTATTAAAAAATAATAAAAACTATGAATATTATGAAGAAATAATTTATAGTTATATTGATAAAATAAAAGAATCAAAAATGATAGATAATGAATTAATTAATTTACTAATTGAAACTTTTCCTGCTATTGCTTATCCTAAGTTAAAAGATAGATTATCTAGTAAATACAAGGAAGAAATTGATTTAAAAAAATATAATTTAAATAAAAAAATTTCTATAGAAAAAGATTTTGTTTCTTTTTTGGAAGATATAAAAAAATATAGAATTAAATATGGCATAATTCCAGAAGAAATATGTATTTGTGCAAATAAATTTTATAACAATAATAAAGATATTATGAGACTATGTAATATTGATCTAATAAGACATTATTTAATAAAAAATGGAATAAAAGATATTTGTGTATTTTATGATAGTGAAATTGAAGTTGGTGCTAAAGGTCTTGCGAATAAAAAAACATTATCTATTAAAGATATAACTTTAAGCTCAATAATGTTTCACGAAGCTAGACACGTGATTCAATTTAATAATATAGAAAATGATAAAAATTATAATGGATATAATTATAATATTTTAAAGGATTATATCTTATATAATAATATGGATATAAGTGTTTATAATAGAAATCATCAAAGATATTACTTTGAAATTGATGCTGATATAGAAGGTCAAAAAGAATATTATAAAATATTAGAAAAAATAAATTTAGTATCTGAAGCTGAAAAAGAAAAAATGGCAAAATTAGATGAAACTGAACAATTTAAAATAGCAATGGCAAGCTATTTAAATGTTAATGGATATAATTATGAAAAAGGAATTTTGTTTGATGATATTATACAAAAAAATAATAATTTATTAAATCAATATCCAGTATTACAAATTGAATATGATAATTTAGGTAAAAGAAAAACAATGTTAGATATATTAAAATCAATGGAAGATGAACTTAATCAAAATAGAAGAACAAAAGAAGAAATTATGAAAATATCAAATTGTATATTTGGAGAATTCTATGAGGTAAAAGATATAGATGAAACATTAAATAGCTTAATTAATTATCATTTTCAAAATTCTGTAATTCTTGAAATTGAAAAAAATCTTATAAGTGAACTACAAACATTAATTAATAATGATCGCAATTTAGATGTTGAAAATAATTTTGAAGAAAATAGAAAAAAATAAAGTAAATGAATCATTTTTATCAATAATTAGAAAATAGAATTATAAAAAAATAATTATGTTAATTTAACCATAGAATTTATTGGAGGTAAACTCTATGGTTAAGTATAAAGTTAATTTAAAATTTAAAGATAATGGTAAATCTTTAAATGAAGTAATAATTAATTGTTTAAAAATAGAATTAGAAAATATTATTAATTCTAGGAGCATTAATGAATAGTTTTAATGTAGGACTTTATATAAGATTATCGAAAGATGATGGAAATATTGAGTCTGATAGTATTGTTAGTCAAAGAAGTTTACTTAATCAATATGTTAAAGAAAATAATTATAAAGTTATTGATGAATATGTTGATGATGGTTTTACAGGGACTAATTTTGATAGACCAGCATTTAAGAAAATGATAAAAGATATTGAACTTGGTAAAATAAATATGATTATTACTAAAGATATGTCAAGATTAGGTCGAGATTATATTGGAACTGGAGAATTAATTGAAAAATATTTTCCTAATCATAATATAAGGTATATTGCAATTAATGATGGTATAGATACTTTTTTAGATAATACATCTAATGATCTTGCTCCTTTTAAGGCTATAATGAATGATATGTATGCTAAAGATATTTCTAAAAAAGTTAAAACTAGCCTACATTCAAGAATGAAAGATGGACTGTATGTATCTGGAAGATGTCCTTACGGGTTTATGAAAGATCCTAATAATAAAAATCATTTAATAATTAATGAAGAACAATCAAAAATTGTTAAATTAATTTTTGATTTAGCACTTAAAGGTAAAACTTATCACTTTATTGCTGGGGAACTTACTAGAAGAAAGATAAAAACCCCAGCATCTTATTATAACTATGTTTGGAATAAAAATGGTAGTAATAAAGGAATGTGGGCTGATACAACCATAAAAGCAATTTTAACTAATCGAATTTATGTTGGTGATTTAGTTCAAGGAAAAACTAAAAAACTTAATTATAAACTTAAAAAAACTATTAAAAATAATCCTAAGGATTATATAATTGTTTTAAATACACATAAAGCTATTATAGATAGAGATACTTTTAATTATGTACAAACCTTATTACCTAAAAATGTAAAAAGACCAGAAAAGAAAAGATTTTATATATTAGATGGTCTTTTATATTGTGGTGATTGTAAACATCGAATAATGATTAGGTATCAAAATAAAACAGGAAGAAGTTATACAACTTGTAATTATTATAGAACTTACTCTAAATATCAGGTTTGTACTACTCATACAAATAATTATGAAATATTAGAGAGGGTTATTTTAGATAATATTAAAGATGTATGTAAAAAGTATCTTTCTAAAAGTAAAATAAAAGATGTTATTGAAAAAATAAATTTTAAAGATAATAGTTTAATAGTAAAAAAACAAATTGAGAATTTAGAAATAACTAATATTAAATTAATTGAAAATTTAGATAAAACTTATTTAGATAAGTTAAAAGGTATTATTGATGAATCACAATATTTAAGAATTAAAGAAACTTTAGAAAAAGAAATTAAAAATAATAATTTAAGTATTGATTATTTAAAAGAACAAAAAGTTTTAGATCAAAATGATAAAGTTACCAAATATCTTAATGAATTTTTAGATTTAGATAATTTAAGTAGAAAATTATTAATGACTTTAGTTGAAAAGATTTATATTTATCAAGATAAGAGGATAGATATTATATTTACATTTACTAACAGTTAGTATAAAATAATCCTATTATTAGGAGGTATAATAGGATGAAATGGATAGATAAAACTGATGAATTTGAAACAAGAGCTTGGAAAGATAAGTATTTAGTTAAATGTGAAGTTTTAGACGATAAAATAGAAGTTAATTTATATTCTTGCACGGATATAAATAATTATGAAATATATGTTAATTATGGAGTAATGTATGGTATAGTTTATGTCCATAAAGATAATGCTGAGACATTAAGAGACGAAATAAAAGATGTTATTTATAAGGATTATATGGAAAATGGCTATAGTAAAGATATGCCTAGTGGTGATTTTATAAATAATTTTGGTGAAAAATATAATATTTGTATTCCTAGTGATATCTTTTTTGATGAAGAAGAGTTTATGAAAAAAATGATTGAATTTACGGATAAGTTTAATCTATGATTCTACATAAAAAGGGTATCAGGGGATTTATGGAAGGGCTATTGATGCTTTACAAATCAAATAAAAAAAATAGTCTAAGCTATTTTAAAAGTTCATAAATAGTGTTTGTATCCATTTTATTCTTTTTTTCTTGATAATATGGACAAAGATGAAGGTGTAAATGTTTTATTTCTTGAGCATCACCATAATTAATACTATAAGTCATTCCTGTTGCTCCTAACTTTGCCATAATTTTTTCACTAATTTGATGAGCAATTTTTATCATATGGCATAAAGTTTCATCATCAACATTTTTAATATCTACAATATGTTTTTTAGGAACTATTAAAGTATGACCAACATTACTTTGGTTAATATCTAGAAAAACTAAAACGGTTTCATCTTCATATAATATTTCACTAGCTACTTCCTTATTAATAATTTTACAAAATAAACAATCCATTTTTACCACCTGAATTTATTTTATCACTCTTTTTTAGCTAATTAAAGAACAATTTTTGGGTATTATGCATAGATTAAACTAGAGGTGAATATTTTATGGCTAATTATAAAGAGATTGTAACTAAAGCTGTAGTAGGTAAAGCTAAAAAAGCAAATAGTCTTCATTTATCTTTAACTCCTGATGAAAATATTAATACAGTTTTAGGATGTTGGGTTATAAATCATAATTTTAAAGGAATGAATCAAGGTGGGAAAGTTGGAGTAGATGGAGCTTTTGATGTTAATGTTTGGTATAGTTATGATAATGATACTAAAACTAAAGTTAATTCTAAAAGATATAGTTATCACGAATTATATCAAGTTCCTTTAAAAGGAGATCAAAGTTTAGCTAATTCTTCTGAGATAATGGTTAGAAGTTTAAAACAACCATCTGTAAGTAATGTTAAAATTATGAATGGGGATATTGTTTTAGATGTTGATAAAGAATTAGGAGTAGAAATTGTTGGAGATACTAAAATTAAAGTTCCGGTTGAAGATTTAGAAGATGATTATGAAGAAATGATTAGTGAAGATGAAGTAGAGGCTATTGATAAAGTTAATGAAAATTATTTAGAAAGTCCGGAAGAAGAAGTTTAATCTTCTTTTTTTAGTAGTATAATATTTATAGGTGGTTTAATGATTAAGTATGAAACAAATATTAAATTAAAGAAATATTGGGAAAAATCAACTATTAATGAAGAAGATGAAAGTGATGAAGAATTTAATGTTATTAGAGTATATCCTGAAATAAGTTATCAAACATATCAAGGTTTTGGAGGAGCTTTTACGATTGCTAGTGTGATTAATTATAATAAATTAAGTAAAGATAAGAAAAAAGAATTTTTGAATGCTTATTTTAGTAGTGATGGATTAGATTATAATTGGGGAAGAATTTGTATTAGTAGTAATGATTTTGCAATTAGTTCTTATGAAAATAATAATTATCAATATGAAAAAAGTTATTTTATTCCTTTTATTAAAGATGTTTTAGCAATTAAAGATTTAACTTTTTTAGCGTCTTCTTGGTCACCACCTTCTTATATGAAAGATAATAATAGTTTATGTAATGGTGGAAAACTTTTAAAAGAATATTATGAAGATTATGCTAATTATTTAGTAGATTATCTTAAATTTTATCAAAAAGAAAAGATTAAAATTAAATATTTAACGATGCAAAATGAACCTTTAGCAAGTCAAAGTTGGGAATCTTGTGTATTTAATATTTTTGAACAAAAAGATTTTATTTATAATTATTTATTAACTAAATTAGATGATGCTTATTTATTTTTATGGGATCATAATAAAGATAATTTATATAATGTAATAAGTGAATTATATCAAAAACATCCAAAGATAAAGGGAGTAGCCTATCACTGGTATACAGGAGTTCATCAAACTAATTTAAAATTAACTTATGAAAAGTTTCCTAATTTGTGGTTTATGAGTTCTGAAAGTTGTTGTGGATTTTCTAAGTATAATGAAATAGAATGGGTTAATGATGCTGAAGAGTTATTAACTAATTTAATAAGTGATTTAAATAGTGGAATGGCTATTTATCTTGATTGGAATTTATTTTTAGATTATAATGGTGGACCAAATCATCAGAAAAATTATTGTAAAAGTCCTATTATTTTAAGTAAAAATGAAAAAGATTTTATTAAAAGTCCCATCTATTATTATTTTGGACATATTTCTAAATTTATGAAAAATGGTTCTAAAATAAATCCTGTTAGTTTAGGAGATAGTTCTTTAAAAGCTGTAGCTTCAACATTAAATAATCTTGTGACAATTGTTATTTTAAATACGAGTAATGAAAATAAAAATTATACTTTAATTATTAAGCAAAAACAAATTAAAGATGAAATAAAAGCACATTCAATAATTACTTATCAGTATAATGTCAACATTTTTTAGTTGACATAAAGTTAGTTATTTGTTATATTATGTTCAGATAAAGGAGGGACATTAAATGGCCGTTAAATTAAGATTAAAAAGAATGGGAGCTAAAGCTAAACCTTTTTATCGAATTGTAGCTGCTGATTCAAGAAGTCCAAGAGATGGACGTTTCTTAGAAGTTGTTGGAACATATGATCCAGTTAAAGATGCATCTAAAGTTACAGTTGATGAAGAAAAAGCTTTATATTGGTTAAGCAAAGGGGCTCAACCAACTGATACAGTTCGTAATATTTTAAGTAAACAAGGTATTATGAAGAAGTATGCTGAATCTAAGAAGAGTGTGAAATAATGGAAAATTTAGAGAATTATGCTTTATTTTTAGTAAAAAGTATTTGTAAGGATCAAGATAGTGTTAAAGTAGAGTCTAAAGAAGAGAATGATCTTAATATTGTGGATATTTATGTTAATGAAAGTGATATGGGATCAGTTATTGGTAAATCTGGAAAAATGGCTTCTAGTTTAAGAACTTTATTAATAGCTTATGCTTATTTAAATAATCTTGGAAAAATTAGAATTAATTTTAATTCTTTAACGTGAGTAACTTCACGTTTTCTTTTGTCAAATTTTAGTTCATAGATTGCATAAAATTTAGATAAAGAGTATACTTAAATTGGAAGATGTAGGTGAAGTATGAAAACAAGAATATTAAGTGCAATTGTTTTACTTTTAATTGCTATCCCACTTATTTTAGCTGGAGGAGAAGTTTTTTCGTTAGGAATTGCTTTGTTAGCTGTTCTTTCTTTGAAAGAAATATTAGATTTAAGTAAAAGTCATAATAAAATTCCGAGTGCTTTAGCGCTTTTTAGTGTTTTGGCTTTATTAGGAATTATCTTTTATGAGTATCGGGGAAATATTCTATCTTATGGGATTAGTCATCGCCTTTTAATAGTTGTCTTAATGTGCTATTTACTTCCAACATTATTTATTAGTAAAAATAAATATGAGACTAAAGATGCGTTTTATTTATTTGGAATAATTATTTTTTTAGGAATGGCGTTTCATTCAATGTTAGTTATAAGAACAGATAATGTTTATTTATTTGGCTATTTACTTTTAGTGCCTATTGTAACGGATACAGTTGCTTTAATAGTTGGTTCTTTAATTGGGAAAAGAAAGCTTGCACCATCGATTAGTCCATCAAAGACGGTTGCGGGTTTTGTAAGTGGTAGTATTTTTGCAACAGTTATTTGTAGTTGTTATTATTATTTATTTGTTAGTCAAAATAATATTTTCTTAACTGTTTTAATAAGTTTTATATTATCAGTAATAGGGCAACTTGGAGATTTAGTATTTAGTAAAATAAAAAGAGAAAATGAAATAAAAGATTTTTCTAAATTAATTCCGGGGCATGGAGGTATTTTAGATCGAATTGATAGTTTTATATTTGTTGTTTTAGTTTATTTCGTTTTTATTAAAATTATTTAGGAGGATTATTATGTGGATTGTTAGTTTAATATTATTTATTTTTATTTTAGGTATAATTATTTTAGTTCATGAATTTGGGCATTTTATTACAGCTAAGAAATCAGGAGTTTTTATTTATGAATTTTCAATTGGAATGGGACCAGTTATCTTTTCCCATAAAGGAAAAGATGGAATTTATTATAATATTCGAGCTTTACCAATTGGAGGATTTGTCCAAATGGCTGGGGAAGTATATGAAGATGATAATAAAATTCCTAAGGAAAAATTTTTATGTAATCGTCCTTGGTATCAAAGATTACTTATTTTATCAGCAGGAGTTATTAATAATTTTCTTTTAGCTTTAGTTTTATTATTTGTTTTAGCTTTATTTTGGGGAACAAGTGTTGCAACTAATCAAATAGCTAAAGTTGAAGATGATTCAGCAGCTTATAAAGCTGGACTTAAAGATAATGATGAAATATTAGCAATTAATGGTCATAAAATAACTAATTGGGATGTTGGTCAAATATATTTATATTATAAAGTCAAAGATAATAATTATGAATTTAAAGTTAAACACGAGAATGGAGAAATTGAGAATATTAAAGTTGTTCCAACTAAAATTGAAAATGAAAATGGAGAAGAACAAAATGTTTTTGGAATTAATTTAAAAACGGAAAGTAGTAAAGGTTTATGGGCTAGTATTAAATATGCTTTTACTAAATTTGGTAGTGTTATTCATAGTATGGCAATTACTATTGGTGGTTTAATTACTGGTCAAATTTCAGTTAATAATTTATCTGGACCAGTTGGTATTTATCAAGTAATAGATAATTCAATGCAATATGGAATTACTCAATTAATTTATATTACAGCATTTTTATGTATTAATGTAGGATTTATTAATATTTTACCTTTTCCAGCATTTGATGGAGGACATATATTCTTTATGATAGTAGAAAAGATAAAAGGTAGTCCAATTAATGTTAAGTTTGAAAATATTTGTAATATGGTTGGTTTTGCTTTATTAATGCTTTTAATGATATATATTACGATAAAAGATATATTGCATTTATTTTAAGATGTAAAGAAGATGTAAAAACTCTTCTTTTTTTGATTTATTATAAAATAAAATGTGATATATTGAACGCAACAAATAATGTCATATAGTATTAAAATGAGTATAAATGTTGATTATAAAATTATTGTTAGTAATCAAATTTAATCAAGAAATGATTGATAAAAGATTTGCTATATTAAAAAGATAATATAATTAATGATGTTTTCATTAATTTACATCTTAAATTATACGTGATATACTTTATTATGTAAAGTCTAGGAGGAATTCGATATGAATGAAATTGATCGAAAAATTATTGGAAACAAAAAACATTTATTTGATGAAACTATTATATATGACGAAACAAATCTTCCTCAGGAATTAAAAAATTTTATATTGGATTTAAAAAAATTTGATGAATTAAAAGATTGGTTAAGTTATGATATGAAATTTGATGAATTTGAAGCAGTCATTCGTTCATATCTTAGAGCCGGAAAAATTACTGAATATGATTATAAAAAATTAATTGCAAAGTATGGGTGGTTATATGATTAAAATAGAAAATTTTGATAATGTTCAAGCAAGTGGTATATCTTATGGTGGTTATAGTGGTAGTAAAAAAGGAATTATTTTAAATAATGAACGGTGGTTTTTAAAATATCCAAAATCTACTAAAAGTATGAATGTTGATGGTTTATCTTATACTACATCTCCTTTATCTGAATATTTAGGTTCTCAAATTTATAGTATGTTAGGGATAGATACTCATAATACAAAATTAGGTTATGCTAATGGGAAAATTGTTGTAGCTTGTAAAGATTTTTTAACTAAAAATGAAAAAATATTTGATTATAATACTTTAAAAAATGAATATGATGAAACGGTAGAAAAAGAAATTGAAAAGTTATCATCATCTCAAAATAGAATTGGTACTGATTTTGATGAATTACTTATAGTAATGAAAAATAATCTTTATTTTGAAAAAATTCCTCAATTAAAAGATAGATTTTGGGATATGTTTATAGTTGATGCTTTTATAAATAATAATGATCGAAATGATAATAATTGGGGGTTAATTTTAAATGATGAAACTATGAAATTAAGAATTTCGCCAGTATATGATAATGGTGCTTCTTTTTATAGTAAATCTTCAAATGAAAAAATTAATTCGATATTAGCTGATGAATTTAAAATTAAACAAATGATTTATGATAATTGTATTTCAGCTTTTTATAAAGATGGTAAAGTTTTAAATCCTTTAAAATTCATTGAATCAATGAGTAATGAAGATTGTAATCAAGCTCTTATTAGAATATATCCTAAAATAAATTTATCTGAAATTAAAAATTTATTTGATAGTATTCCTTGTGAATATAATAATTTACCTGTATTAAGTGTTGAACAAAAAGATT
>CANQZH010000009.1 GCA_947628245.1 uncultured Bacilli bacterium
CTTACATCCGAAAATTTAAATGATGTTTTAAACCTTGCTAATGAATATATCTATTCTAAAAATAATCCTGATAAAACTTTAGATTTATTAGATTCAGTATGTGCCAAAATAAAATATGAAAAAAGTAATAAATTAAATATTGAAAATGTTATTAAGAAAAAAGAAAACTTATTGAAAAATGGTGAATATAAAGATGCCTTACAAATAGCCAAAGAAGAACAAAAAATTCGAAATACTAAAGAAAAATTAATAATGACTAAAAAAGATATCTTAGAAGTAATTGAAAAAAAGACAAATATGATTTTACTAACTTCCAAAAAAACTTTAATCAATCAATTAAGAACTAACTTATTTAATAACATTTTAGGTCAAGATGATGTTTTAAATAAATTACTTGATACAATGGAATATAGTAAAACAAAAGGAACTAGTTTCTTATTTTTAGGGGGTAGTGGCGTTGGCAAAACACAAACTGTTAAAATTATCAGTGATACTTTAAAAACTAATTTAATTCGTATTGATATGAGCGAATATCATTTAGAAGAAAGTATTAATCGTTTAATTGGAGCTCCAAGTGGTTATGTTGGTTATGGTAAAGATTATGTTTTTCGTAGTTTAATAGATCATCCTTATTCAACTATTTTATTTGATGAAATTGAAAAAGCTCATCCGAAAGTTTTAAATCTTCTTTTACAAATATTAGATGAGGGTTTTATAACTGATAGTTTAGGTAATAAAATTCATTTTGACCATACTTATATCTTTTTAACAAGTAATATTAAAATAAAAGATAAGATTGGTTTTAATAGTTCTCTAAATAATTCCCTAGACAATCTTTTATCCAAAGAATTAGTCGGAAGAATAGATATGATTTTACCTTTTAATAATATTACAAAAGATATAGCTAAAAAATACATTCAAAAAAATTTAATAAATAAAAATATAAATTATGAAGAATTATTAAATGAAAGTGATATTGCTAAATATGGACTTCGTAATTTAAAAAATTTAATAAATAAATACAATAAAAAAAGTATTACTGTTTAATATTATTTTGATAGTAATATTTTTTATTGTTTAAGTTGACAATCCCATTTTTTTTTCATAAAATAACTTTAAGAAAAGGAGTTTGATTATATGAAAAAAAGAATTGTTTTTATTATTTTAAGTGTCGCTTTATTTATACCTAAAGCTAATGCTATAGTCTACAAATATTTAGATTTTACTGATACTGAAAAAACTTATGTTTTTCCTGATACTAATACCAAATATGGTAATTTAGAAGAAGATGGTTATGAACTTTCTAAAGTAAATGAACACGATTTTCTTTTAAAATTAAAAAATGTTTATGCTTCTGAAATCATTTTACCTCAAGATGATGCTGATATAGGAAGAAGTATGTATGATGAAGAAGATAAACCAAGAGAATCTTATGTAACTGTTATTTTAGAGGGTAATAACTATATTTATGGTACTCATCAAAATAGTGGTTTTATTGCTAATCCTACTAAAGGTACTACTATTAGTGGATCTGGTAATTTAACTATTAATGGTCATCAAGGTATTACTACTTGGGGCAATTTAACTATTAATGGTACTGGAACTTTTAATATTAAAAGTGCTACTCGTGGGTTTACTTCTACCTATGATATTAATATTTTAAGTGGTGAATATAACATTAATTCTCATTTAGAATCTTTACTTGCTAGTGGAAATGTTAGAATTGCTAATGCAACTTTTGCTTCTACAACTACAAATACTAATTATAATAATTTTGAATCTTATGGTAATGTAGTGATTAATAATTCAAATATTAATATAAATAATGGTGAAAAAGGTTTAGTTAGTCGTAATTTAATGATTAATAATTCAACTGTTGAGGCATCTGGAACTTTAAATGCTATTATTGCTAGTGGAAATATTGATATTACTGGGGGAAAGATAACTGCTTCATCTAATACGAGAAGACAAGCAGCTATTGATAGTTCTAAATCTATTAATTTAAATAATACTGATGTTGTTGTAACAGCTTTAGGAAATGGTCTAACAGCCCGTAATGAAAACGAATCAGTTATAATGATTGGTAAAGGAACTAATCTTAAAATTAATATAACAGGAAGAGCTGTATCTAGCATATATGATTGTGATGGTTATGCTCTTGCAAGTGTTAGGGATGTTGTTATTAAAAATGGAGCTAATTTAGATATCGCTGGACCTAATGGGGTATTTTTAAAAAGACCAAAATTTGAAGATGGACCTTATTATTTATTAGCGGGTACAACCGCTTCAAATGATAAAAAATATAGATATGCTGTTAAAAGAAGTAAAGAATATGTTACAACTTTTGATAGTCAAGTTAGATCACTTGAAACGGTATATACTAGTGATAACGAACCTCCTGTAATAAGTGGAATAAATAACGATTCTTATTGTGAATCTCCAACAGTTACCGTAACTGATGAAAATATAATTGATTCAGTAACTGTAAATGGTACTAAAGTTAAAAATTATATTGAAAATAAAGATAATAAAAAAATATTTGTAATACCTAGTAGTAATAATATTATTAAAGATATAATTGCTAAAGATATTTTAGGAAATACTTCTAAAACTACAGTTACCGTATATAATGGCCATAATTTAGAGGCAAAAATAAGAGAAGGAGTTAAATCTACTTGTGCTAAAGAAGGATATCATTATGTTGATTATTATTGTACTCATTGTCATAAATTAATTAAAACAGAAGTTGTATATGATAAATTAGAAGAACACGATTATAGTGAATGGAAAATAGAGGGAACAACAAAGACAAGAACTTGTAAAATATGCGGACATACTGAAGTAGAAAATATAACTATTGATACTAGTAAAGTAGTGTTATCAACAGTAAGTTATAATTATGATGGTAAAGCTAAAACTCCAGCTGTTACTGTAAAAAATAATGACAATCAAGTTCTTAAAATTAACAACGATTATACAGTTAAGTACATCAATAATGTAAATGCAGGTACTGCAACTGTAACGGTTAAAGGTAAAAATAATTACCGAGGTGAAGTAAAGAAAACCTTTACTATCAAAAAGGTAAATAATACAATAACTGCAACAAATATAACTAAAAACTATAATGCTAAAGCTCAAAGCTTTAATATTGGGGCTAAGCAAAAAGGCAATGCAAAATTAACATATAGTAGTAATAATAAAAATATCAGTGTTGATAAAAATGGTAAAGTAACAGTAAAAGCAGGATTTATTGGTAAAGCCACAATTACTATTACAGCCCCAGCAACAAGTGGATATAATAAAGCAACTAAAACAATTACTGTAACCGTTAATAAAATTAATAATACAATCACAGCTGGAAATATAACTAAAAACTATAATGCCAAAGCTCAAAGCTTTAATATTGGAGCTAAACAAAAAGGTAATGCAAAATTAACATATAGTAGTAATAATAGTAAAAATATCAGTGTTGATAAAAATGGTAAAGTAACAGTAAAAGCAGGATTTGTCGGTAAAGCCACAATTACTATTACAGCACCAGCAACAAGCGGCTATAATAAAGCAACTAAAACAATTACCATTACTATTAATCCAAGCCCTGTTCAAATTTCCAAATTAACAAACTCTAGTAGTAAAAAGCTAAATGTTAAATGGAATAAAAATACTACAGTAAATGGTTATCAAATTCAATATTCTACTGACAAAAATTTTAAAAAAGATGTTAAAACTGTAACAATTAGTAAAAACAGTACAATAACAAAAGATATAACTAATTTAGTTAAAAATAAAACTTATTATGTAAGAATTAGAACTTATAAAACCGTTTCTAAAGTAAATTATTATTCTACTTGGAGTAGTGTTAAAAATCTTAAAATAGTTAAGTAATAGCGAAAAGAAGTTTATAAAAAGCTTCTTTTTTTAGAAACTTTCTTTATAATGTTTTTATCTTTTAATAAAAAAAAGACCAATTGGCCTTTTTTTATTCGTGAGTTTCTAAATGATTAAAGAAAATTCCTATATCAATAAGTCCACATAAACCTATTAAAATATAGATTATTCTAACTATTATAGATCCTTCTTCAAAAATAGTTGTAACTAGATTAAAATCAAATAATCCAATTAATCCCCAGTTTAAAGCACCTAATACAGTAAAGAATAAACATATCTTATAAATAGTTTCCATAAACACTCTCCTTACTAAACATAGTATGAGTAATCTTTTTTATTTTATACATTCATATTTTAAATAATTATAAATATAGTTAATTAGAAAAGGAAAGTGGTTAAATGAAAAAAGTTGTAATCTTATTATTA
Source organism: uncultured Bacilli bacterium (assembly GCA_947628245.1). GTDB lineage: Bacteria > Bacillota_I > Bacilli_A > RF39 > UBA660 > Ventrenecus. The sequence continues at coordinate 4,315 of CANQZH010000009.1, forward strand.
GTTGGAACTTTGTTAATAACTGGGTGTGGTAAAAAGAATGCTAAAAACATTATTAATGATTTTTCTAACAAAGTTAATAATACTAAAAGTTATTCACTTAAAGGAAATATGGAAATATATGCTGATGAAGAAACATTTACCTATAGTATTGAAGCCGACTTTATGAAAGATAATTTTTATAAAGTTACTATGGTTAATCAAACTAATAATCACGAACAAGTCTTACTTAGAAATTCTGAAGCTGTTTATGTTATAACGCCAAGTCTTAATAAAAGTTTTAAATTTCAAAGTGAATGGCCTGATAATTCTAGTCAAAGTTATTTATTAAAAGCAATTACTACTGATTTAAAAAATGACCAAAATAGTAGTGTAGAACAAATAGACGATAATTATGTAATTAAATCAAGTGTTAATTATCCAAATAATCCTGAATTAAAATATCAAAAAGTTACTTTAGATAAAGATGGTAATTTAAAGAAAAATGAAGTTTATGATGAAAATGATGCTTTAAAAATGAAAGTTACTTTTACATCTATAGATTACAATGCTTCTTTAAGTGAAGATGATTTTAAACTAGAAGAATATATTAAAGAAGAAAAGCAAGAAGAAAAAACTGAAGATAAAAAAACTTGTACCGAAAGTACTTGTAAGGAAGAAAATGCCAAATGTGAAGGAGATGCTTGTGAAAAAGAAACTGGCTTATTAGAAAACATAATGTATCCTTTATATATTCCAAGCAACACTTACTTATCAACATCTGATAAAGTGAATACTGATAATGGTAATCGGGTAATTTTAACTTTTGGTGGTGAGAAAAACTTTGTTCTTGTTGAAGAAAAAGCTAGTATTTCAGAAGATTTTGAAATTATTCCTGTATATGGCGACCCTCTAATCGTTAATGATACATATGGAGCTTTAGGAGCTAACAGCCTAACTTGGACAGAAGATAATATAAGCTATTACTTAGCTGGAAATGATTTAACAACTAATGAACTAATATCTATTGGTAAAAGTATTAGAGGAGAAGATATAACAGTAAGTAAAGAAAAATAATTTAAAAAAGTGAAGTCATTTTCATTGTAACTTCACTTTTTAAATGGTTAATTAGGTATTTTTATCGATTTTTGTAATTTCAAAATTTTATTTAATGGTAATTCCGTTATTTTACATACAATTTCGGGTTCAAAATTTTCAGCTAACATTTTTTCAGCAGTTTTTATTTGGTTTGATTTTATTCCAGCTTTTTTGCCAATGTTTCTTTCTTTTCTTTTTATCCAAAATTCTTTATCAAATAACCATTGGTTTTCCTCATCATTAAGAAAAGCTTCGGCGCATTTAACTACATCTTTCAAATTCTCATCTCCCTTCGCTATCACTCGTAATTCTTCAATGCTTTTTCCATTAAACATTTTAAAGTATTTAATAGTTTTATCATTTACACCTACATTATAGTTATTCTTCTTTAACTTGTCAAGGTCTATAACATAGATTAATAAATCTTCACCAAATCTTTTTGTAGAACTATTCTTGTAATTCATTATTCCATATTTGTTTATTTCATCTTCTTTTATTTCACATTTTTCACAAATATTTAACTGAATTACTCTTTTAGGAATATATTTTTTTCCTCGTTTTATTTGAGTTCCAAATATTCTCGTAACATAGCTTTTACTTTTTTCCATTTCTTCTTTTCCAAAAGTAGTATAAGCTTCAATATTATAAATAGTGTCATTTCCTACAACAACAATATCACTACGCATTGATTTATCATCATATTTTACTTTAGGAAGAACCCATTCATTTAATACTTCTACATTACTACCATTAAAATCCATAAAAAAGGTTTTAATAAAATCAACTACAATTTTCTTTTGGCTAAAGATATAATTAAATACTATATCATTTGTTAATGGCATAAAATTAGTAGCCATTGTTTTCCTCCTTTCTAAGAATAGAGCATATTTACCCTTTCTACTTATATATTCCAAAAAAAAATGTCATTTCCTTTTTTTTGTAGTTTTTTTATAATCTTTCCTTTTATAAATGAATATGCTAGAATATTATCAAGAAAAGAGGATTGTATATGATTATAGAACCAAAATTAATTGATCATAATCGTGATGAAGTAGCAATAAATAAAGATAATTTTGTTTTAAATGGGCGAGGTATGTTTCTTCATTATCGAAGAAATGCTGAAGGTAATTTTGATATTGTTTATACTAAAAATAATATTGGAGCTAAAGCATATTACAATAATCAAATATGGGTATTATTAAATCCTAATAAAGACACTATCTATCACGCCATCAACCATTGTGAACTAGAATTAGATTCTATAATTGATATTTATAAAATAAAAAGTTCTAAAAAAGATAATAATTATTTGTGTGTTGTAACTGAAGTTCCCAATCAAAATGAAATAATTGATACTTTAGGAGTAGTTATCAACCCTCAAACTTTAGAACCTGTCTTTGTTTATAGTGTTAATAATAATGAAACAAAATCCGTTATGTCCCAAGTTGAAGCTAAAAGAAAATTTGGTTGTACCCTTTCCACTAATTATCGTTTGCAATATACCATTGAACAACTTATCAACAATGACAATATAATATCTAAAAATGCTAAAGAACGTTGTGAAATATTGGAAAGAGTTATTAAGAAAGCTTAAATAGGAAAGTTGCATTTCCTTTTTCTTTTTTGTATAATTAAAGTGGTGATTTAAATGAAGAAAGAAAAAATTAATTATCAAACTGAAGAACAAAAAGAAATGCAAAAGTTTTTTATAGTTTTAGTTATAATAATCTTAATTATTTTAGGGGTATATTTTTTAAGTAAAGCTTTAATTAAACCAAATATTAAAGAATATGAATATACGACAGGAGCTGTTAGTACTACAGCTATCAGCGTAGGAACGCTTTTTACAGCTAAAGAAGATAGTTATTATGTGTTAGCTTATGATTTTAAAAGTGAAGATGCTTCAGCCTATCAAAGTTATGGAACATATTATACTTCCAACAAACCTGATGCTAAAATCTATTATTTAGATTTAAGTACAGTATTTAATAAACCGTATTATGTAACTGAAAATAGCAATCCTAAAGCTACTAAAATTGAAGATTTAAAAATGCTAAATGGAACGTTACTATTAATTCAAAAAGGTAAAATTGTGAAATATCTTGAAGGCCTTGACACTATTGCTAACGAATTGAAAGCATAACTAAACATTTGCTTTCATTTTTTGTTTAAAAGAGTTAAAATTATGAAAGATAGGAATTGATTATATGAAAGGAAAACTAGGTTTAAGTTTAAAAGAAATATGTTTAATAATTGTTATAACTGCCATAACTACTAGCATTACAACTGGTATTATTATCTACAATAATAACGTATTTGAAAATGGTGCTGTTAATATCAATAAAGATGAAGCTTTAAAAGAATTTTTAAAAGTATATGCTAATTTAAATGAAAGCTATTATGAAGATATTGATAAAGATAAAATGATTGATTCAGCTATTGCGGCGATGGTTGATTATTTAGGTGAAGATTATTCTACATATCTTGATCAAGATGAAACTCATAACTTAGAAAAAGAACTTAGTGGAACATATCAAGGAATAGGTATATCAGTTATCGACAATAATCGAATTTATAAAGTATATCCTAATACTCCTGCTTCTGATGTTGGTCTTCAAGAAAATGATTTAATAGTTAAAGTTAATGGCAATGAAGTTACTGATAATGTTGCAAATATGTTAGACAAAACTAAAGAAAATCTTTTACAAATAAAAAGAGGCGAAGAAATATTTGATGTTAAAGTAACTCCTGAAGAAATTAATACTCCTTTAACTAGAGAAGTTTTAGATAACAATATTGGTTATATCAGTGTTCCATCTTTTACTTTTACAGTAGCATCGGAATTTCGTAATGCTTTAGAAGATCTTGAAAGCAAAGGAATTTCTTCTTTAATAATTGATTTAAGATACAATACTGGTGGCTACTTATCTGGTGCTAGTGAAATTGCGGCGATGTTTCTAGAAAAAGATAAAACCATCTATTCTCTTGAAGAAAAAAATAATAAAGAAACTTATAAAGATGATACTGATGAGAAAAGAGATTATAAAATTATTGTTTTAGTAAATGGGGCAACTGCTAGTGCAAGTGAAGTTTTAGCCTCTGCCCTAAAAGATAGTTATGGAGCAACTTTACTTGGAACAGCAACATTTGGTAAAGGAAAAGTTCAACAAACAAGAACCTTAGAAGATGGTAGTATGGTTAAATATACTACAGCTAAATGGTATACTCCTAATGGTGAATGCATTGATGAAATCGGTTTGTTCCCTGACTATTCCGTAGAATTACAAGAAGATGAGGAAGGTAATTATATCGATACTCAATTAAATAGAGCTTTGGAGTTATTAAAATAACTTCTTTTTCTTTATTTAAAAAGTAAAATCTTGTATAATATGAAATAGAAATGAGGCAATTATGATTAAAATCGGTGATAAATTAAAAATTGAATGTTATAAACATAATGGTTATTTAGAACAAACTAGTGAAGAAGCAACCGTTTTAGAAATTGGCGAAGATTATATAATAGTTGCCAATGATAAAACTAAATTAACTGAACACGATGGAAGTAGTTATCGAACTAATGAGCCTGCCGTCCTTTTCTTTTATAAAAATCATTGGTTTAATATTATTGGGCAATTAAAAAATACAGGATTATTCTATTATTGTAATATAGCTACTCCTTATTTAATAGATGGTCGAACAATTAAATATATTGATTATGATTTAGATTTAAGAGTTTTTCCAGATGGTAGTTTTAAAGTTTTAGACCGTAATGAATATAAATATCATAAGAAAAAAATGCATTATAGTGAAGAATTAAGTAAAATCATCGAAAGTGAATTATCAAAATTAATTGAATTAAAGAAAGCGGGTATTAAACCATTTAATAAAGAAGAGGTTTTAAAGTATTATGAAATCTTCAAAAAAATGTATTAAAAAAAGCTTGTTTTTTAGCTTGTTGTGTGATAAATTAACATTAACAAACACGTAAGTGTTTTTTATTTGAAAAAAAATGAGGTGTTAAAATTGAAAAAGATTGAAAAAGAAAAGAAAGTTAAGAAAAATCAAAAAGCTAAAAAAGAGAAGAAACCTGGTTATTTTAAACAAGTTCGTAGTGAAATGAAACAAGTTGTTTTTCCTAGCAAAAAAGAAGTATTTAAATATACTTGTGCAACTATTATTATTGTTTTATTAATGATTGGCTTTTTTGAATTAGTTAGCTTTGTACTTTCAATTGTAAAGGGGATGTTATAATGGAAAAACTTTGGTATGTAGTTAATACTTATAGTGGACACGAAGAATCGGTTAAAGAAAAACTTTTAATGAGAGCTGAATCAATGGGATTTCAAGATTATATTTTTCGGGTAATTGTTCCTGAAACAACCGAAATTGAAATTAAAGATGGAGTTAAAAAAGAAAAAAAGAAAAAAATGTTTCCTGGTTATGTTTTAGTGGAAATGATTATGAGTGATGAAGCTTGGTATATCGTTCGTAATACTCCAGGGGTAACTGGTTTTATTGGTTCTTCTGGAAAAGGTGCTAAACCAACCCCATTACTTCCTCAAGAAATAGATCGTATTTTAGTTAATATGGGATTAAGTAGAATGGATATTGAATCTGAAATGTCAATAGGTGATAAAGTAAATATTGTTGATGGACCATTTAAAGGAATGTCAGGTGAAGTATCTAATATTGATTTAGAAAATAATCGTTTAATTGTTAATATTGATTTATTTGGTCAAGAAACTTCTGTTGAAGTTGAATTATTCCAAGTAAATAAAGCCTAAAAAAAATAGAAAATTATCTATTTTTTTTTAATATATATCACTACATTCACCACTTTTAGGTTTATAAAAACAATGATTTTTGTATTTTCCAGCTAAAGGTTGGGAATACCAAGTACTTCCACAAGAAGTATTTGATGGTGGAGCATAAAACCATAAAGCGTGAGTTGCTGGATAATAATATTCGCCATCTAATATTCTTTTAGCTAAATTTTTTTCTAATGTTGTTGGACTAGCTTGAAAAAGAGAACTATTTGTACCAACAAATTGGTTTGGTTGATATATAACATCAGTTAAAGTATTAACATTTTTAAAAGTATAACAATTAGCAAGAACCCGATTTACAACAACATTTCCAACCATTAACATTCCTAAATCACCTTCAGCTAAAGCTTCAGCTCTCATAATTCTTGCAAGTAAATCAGCTTCTTTGGTTGTATAGCTAATTATCATTATCATCACCTAATGTAGTGTATGTTTTTCTCTAAAATATGTTATTTTCTTTTTCTTGCCTTTATATAACAATTTCCACAAACTGACTCATAAGTAATATTATCTTTTCCATTATCTATAACTACTTGATTACCGTCAAATATTGGTTTACCATTTAAAAAACGCATATTAAATGTAGCTTTTCGTCCACATCGACAAATAGTTTTTAATTCCTCGATACTATCAGCTAATTCAAAAAGTCTTATTGCTCCTGGAAAACCTTTTGTTTGAAAATCACTTCTTAATCCATAACATAAAACTGGAATATTATATTCTTTTGATATATAAAATAATTCTTCAACCTGTTTAGGTTCTAAAAATTGAGCTTCATCAACAATTATCGCATCAGGTAAATTATCAATTTTACTAATAATTTCATCATTTTTATTAAGTAAAATATCAACTTTTCTATTAACTCCTAATCTACTTACAACCTTATCATTGCCTTTAGTATCAATTAAAGGTTTAATTAAAATAATCTTCATTCCTCTTTCTTCATAATTATGAGCTACTTGTAATAACATAGTTGTTTTTCCACAGTTCATTGCTCCATATCTAAAATATAATTTTGCCATTTACATCACCAAATTTAGCTTATCATTTTTAATTAATTTTTGATATCAATTTTCCTAAATTTAGACAAAATTTTACGATTTATCTAGTTCTTTTCCTTACAATAACATTTTGATAATCATAAGGATAAACACATTGTTCTAATTTATTTCTTTCAATTTTATTATGAATTGTTTTATTTAATCTTAGAATACTTTCCCGTGATCCTTCAAAAGCAATTTCATTACTAGTTCTTTTAGCAACTGGTCTATAATTTAATTTAACTCTTTTAATACTCATAAACAATTTTCCTCATCTAAAATATTTTATCATATATTAGTATAACATTATTTCCTTTTTTCCTAATTTGTGATATTCTTATTAAGAAGTGAGAAATATGAGAAAAAAAGTGGTTGTTATAATTGTAATTCTTTGTCTTTTTAGTATAATGGCTGCAAACTTTTTTTTCTTATGTATTTATCCTATTAATCTAAAAAATGTTTCATATGAAGTTAAAGATCAAAAAATTACGACTATTCTTACCTTTTCTGATAATGTATCTAATGGTACTTGCCAAATTATCGATAAAGAAGTACCAATTATTAATCATCAATGCACTTTTACTATTTCTAATGAACCTACTGATATTTATATTAAAACTAAATGGAATAAAAAAACAATTAATTTAAATCCTGAGCAAGATCAAGTTTTAGATTTTATAACATCCGAGTCTAAAATTTATATGATTATAGGCGATAAAAAAGAAATTACATTAACTATAGATGAATTTGGTAATCCTGATACTACGGCAACTTTTATCAGTGATGATGAAAACATTGTCAAAACTAATAATAATATTTTAGAAGCTGTGGGAAATGGTACGACAAAAGTTCATATAACTGTTGGTAATATTACCAAAGAAATTGAAGTTGTATCTACTAATTTAATAGGGAAGCCTGTTTTAACTAGAGAAAAAGCTTTTTTGCCTTGCAATGTTTATAGTGCTGAAGATAATAAAATTATTGATGAATTTTTAGCTTATCGGATTAATGAGGCAGGCTATCAAACTAGAGGGGCTGTTGTAGCAGCGGCAAGATTCTTAACTTTAGAATTTCCTTATCGAATTGATTATTTTTGGGAAAATGGTCGGTTAAATAATACAACTGGTGGTCCTAGTGCTGATGGTGAAGGTAGATATTATCATAAAGGGCTATATTTAAACAGTAGTAAATTTAATGAATTAGATCAAAGTAAAATTAGATATGGACCTGCTACTTGGGGATGTCCTTTAACTAATTGGGAAGATGATCCATATTATGGTTTTTATCCTGGAGTTAAAGTGGCAAATGGTCTTGATTGTAGTGGTTTTGTAACTTGGGTTTTATATAATGCTGGTTTTGATCCTAAAGATGTTGGAGCAGGCGATAATCCAGCTATTGATGGTGAATTAAGTGATTTAGGTGAACATATTCCTCTTACAAGAAGTCTATTAGAAAGTAATACTTTAAAACCTGGTGATTTTATTGGAGCTGATGGACACGCTGCTTTAATAGGCGGATTTAAAGATGATATTATTTATGTTGCCCAATCATTAAATTATGGAATGGAAATGAAACCTTATACCTATGATGAAATATTAAATACGGCTTGGCTATCTTATGTTATTAGAATGGACGACTACTATCAAGAAGAAGGAATTTATACTAATTATTGGGAATAAAAAATAATTTGGCTTTTAAACCAAATTGTTTTTTTTTAGTGTCTACTAAATTCTCTTCCATAAAATATTTCTTCCATTTTAGCTGTAATTTCTCCAATTGAAGCATACTCATAACCTTGACCTAAATACTTAATAATACAATCTTTTAAATCATATTGACTACTTAATTTTTGTAAAGCTACGCGATCTTTAAATCTATCTGTAAAATATAATAAATCTCCATCTTGTAAAAGATGTCGTAAAGCTAGATTAGCTTGTCCTTTATTATACATATTAGCTGTATTAATATAAGCTCTTTTTAAAGTATCAATAAATAAATCTAAATTAAAATCAATATTTTCAGTATTAGTTTTTACTATACTTTTTACATATAATTTAATAGCTTCTTGATCATTATAATAAAAGATATTTCTTGATTTTAAATAATTTTTAATTAAAGACATTACTAAATTAGGTGGTACATTATTTGTTAAATTATCTCTTGCATTTTCATTTCTTGTAAAACCGGTATTTTTACCCATCATTATATAATTTAATAAAGCTGGTACACCGTATCCTGGATGATATTTTTCCGTTATTACTACAGCATCTTCTAAACATTGACTTTGATCTAATTTTTGTGAAATACCTTTACCTAAAATAGTATTAACATAAATTTCAATAGCTTTTTCATCTTTAGAATAAAAAATATTTTTAGCATTTAAATAATTTTTAATTAAAGGGATAACTAAATTAGGTGGCACATTATTTATTAAATTATTTCTGGCATTTTCTTTTCTAGTAAAACCAGTATATTTACCAACATTTATATATTCTAGTAAAGCAGGCACTCCAAATCCTGGATGATATTTTTCCGTTATTATAATTGCATCTTCTAAATAATGCATTTTTTCATTATTATTTTCTTTAATACTTTTATTTACTATTTTTTGAACATATTTTTCAATAGCATCTTTATCATTTGAAAAAGGAGTAGACTGTTCAATTAAATATTTTCTTATTAAAGATATTACCATATTAGAAGGAACATATTTAACTAAACTTGCATAAGCATTATTTTCATTAACAAAATTAGCTTTATTTCCTCTTATATAATTATTAATCGCTTCTACTATATAATAATCAGGATGATATTTAGCTGTTATTTTAATAGCTCGTTCTAAATAAAATTTTGGATTTGTAATTCTTTTTCGACTATCATCATAAACATCTTTTGCTTTTTCATTAGCAAATTCATAAAATTCATTAATTTTAAAATGTTTTTTAGTAGTTTTTTCTAAAAGACGATATATATCTTTTTTATCCAAATCAGACATATTAGGTATACATTCACTGATATAAGCATTTAAAGTTTTAAGATTTAAATCAGTTAATCTATTTTTAGTTTTTAACATATAAACTAAATTAGCAATCATTTCACATAAAGTAAAATTAAATGATAAAGAATTATCCATAGCCATTCCAATACCCTTATTATTAGGTAAAAAAGGATTAACATTTAATAAATTTTTAGATAAGAAAGGATCACTTTGGATAAAATTAATTATTTTATTAGCGTCTTCTATTGTATTTACTCGAATAACTAAATCATCATTTCTAATATAATGAGATATTTTAGAAAGATGTTCTATGTTTTTAAATGCAATAAAATCAAATATTTTTTCAGCTGCTATAACTATATGATCACTATTATAAGGAATATATAATTTTATTTCATTTCCTTTTATTTTACCATTTTTAAAATTTAAAAAATTCCAATTATTTATCTCATATAGACTAATATTAGGATTATTTTTGAAATGTTCATATAAGATAGGATATTTATCTGTAATCATATCAAACCGTTCTTTTAATTCAGGAATATTATATCTTATTAATAAAGAATATATAAATTTTGGTGATAAATTTTTACTAGGATTATCCAAAGCAAATTGTTTAACTGTTTTTAAGAAATTTTCCATTAATTCATAATTATTCATCTTTAATTTTCCTCATCTATAATTGGTATTTGTTTAGTATTATTTAATTCAATTTCTTTAGTATCCTCTAAATCATTTTTTAATTCATCAATTGCTAACTCCATTGTATTTTCTAAATTAATATCGTTGCCAAAATCAATATCCTCATCACTAACTATTGGAACTTCTATTTCTTTATCTTTAAAAATCCATTTTTCATTCTTCATATTCTCACCATCTTTATTTTAGCAAAAAACTAGTAATTATAAAAGAGGAAAGATGACTACCCCAAAATAAAAAATCTAGTAATAAATACTAGAAACATTATAATAAATTGCTTAATAAGCGAATAAATTTTTAATGACACGATAATAGAACAAGTTTCTAAATTTTAATTATCTACTTTTTCTTATTCCTAAGGCGTCTTTAACTTTAGAAATTGTTTCAGCATTTGGATGAAGATATTCTGTTATGCTAATGCCATAATTTTGTTGTAATTCTTCTTCATTAATATCTTCTAATATCCCAATCAAATCAATCAATTGCTCTATATAAGGATTTCTTGTTACACTAGTAGTTTGTGCTTCTTCAAAACTATTAATGATATCATAATCTTTTGATTCAGGATTACTAAACTCTTTAAACTCCATAATTATCTCCTTAATTTATATCGACAAACCTACTAAGTTTGTTTTCAAACACATTGGCAGGGGATGAGAGAATCGAACTCCCAACTAAAGTTTTGGAGACTCCTATTATACCATTTAACTAATCCCCTAA
>CANQZH010000010.1 GCA_947628245.1 uncultured Bacilli bacterium
AAAATTATTTTAAGTTTTATAATGATTGTTTTAACTTTTGGTCTTAAAGATAGAAAATGTTTTATAAGTAATCTTGCTTATTTTTATATGACTAGTGTTGTGTTAGGTGGTTTTTTATATTTTTTAAATCTTAGTTTTAGAGAAAATGTTAGCGGTTTAGTTTTTATTTATGATGATGTATCAATTAATTACTTATTTTTAATCATAATCTCACCTATAATTTTATATATTTATTATAGACAACGAAGAGAAGTATCTTTTTATAATAAAATTGTTCCTGTTACTTTTTCTTTTCCTAATGGTAAAAGTTTAAAAATTAATGGTTTTATCGATACAGGTAATAAATTAATTGATCCGATTACTAAAAAAAAGATAGTTTTAATAAATAAAAATAATCTTAAAGGCAAAGTATCGATTAGAAGTCCCATTTATGTTCCTTATAATACGTTAAATCATCACGGTTTATTAAAATGTATTAAAATTTCATCTATTGAAATATATGGAATTAAAAAATTTGATTATTTATTAGGAATTAGTGAAGATGATTTATTAAATAATGGTATAGAGTGTTTATTAAATTTTAAATGTTTGGAGGATTTTTATGTTAAATAAGATTATTAATTGGTTAAAGAAAAAATATAATGAATGTTTTTTTGTTGGTAGTACTGATAAATTACCGCCACCTTTAGCTAAAAATGAAGAATTAGATTTATTAATTAAAGCTAAAAAAGGGGATATTGAAGCTAAAAATAAATTAATTGAACATAATTTAAGATTAGTTGTTTTTCTAGCTAAGAAATATGAAAATACTGGTTATGAATTAGAAGATTTAGTAAGTATTGGTTCTATTGGTTTAATTAAAGGAATTGAAACTTATAAAATTGATAAAAATATTAAATTAGCGACCTATGCTTCAAGGTGTATTGCTAATGAAATTTTAATGTTTTTAAGAAAAAATAAGAAACGTAAAAAAGAAATATCTTTAGAAGATAGTTTAAATTATGATGCTGAAGGTAATGAACTTCATTTAGAAGATATTTTAGGAACTGATAATGATTTGGTTAGTGACGAATATGAAAAAGGCGTTGAAAAAAATTTAGTAGCAAGAGAAATTAATAAACTAAATCCTCGAGAAAAGCAAATTATGGTTTTAAGATATGGTTTAAATAATACGGAAAGTTATACTCAAAAAGAAGTAGCGGATATGTTAGGAATAAGTCAATCTTATATATCTAGAATTGAAAAGAAAGTTATTAAAAATATTAAAGAATTAGTTAAAACTGATTGAAAAGCTAATTAATTTTTCCTATAATATTTTATAGGAAGTGGTTCGATGAAGAAAGATAAAACCATTTTAGTTTTCTTATTAATTGCCTTAATGATAATTGGCGGTTTAATGCTTTATTTTTCTTTTAAAGAAGAAGTAGTTATTGAAAAATCTGATGCGGTTAAAATTAAAGAAGAATATGAAAGTTTAAATAATACTAAAAATGAAAATAATCAAAGATTATATCCTAATGTTGTTTTAGATGAAAATAATGTATTTGTAAAGTCTACTGAAAATGAAATTATTGATATTTTAAATAGTGAAGGTTATATTTATTTTGGAGATTATACTGATGCTTATTCTCGTAGTTTAATTTCTTTAGTAGATGAAGTAAGTAAAAATAATATTATTTCGAAAATAAATTATTTTGATATTTCAACTATTAAAGATGAGATAGCTTTAGATGATTTAAATGAACCTATAATCAAAAAACAGGGTAGTAATGGTTATTATAAAATGTTAGAGATATTAGATGAATGGTTACCTAATTATTATTTAATTAATGAAGAAGGTACTAAAATAGATACTTTAGAAAAATATATTGTAGTTCCAACTATTGTTGTAGTAAAAGATGGTGAGATTAAAAATTTAAGAATGGGAACAATTGAAAGTCAAAAAACTGGTTATGATGAATTATCTAGTGATGAAGTAAGTAAAATTAAAGAAGAATTAGATAATTTGTTTAAATAAAAGAGCTATTATAAAGCTTTTTTTTTAGGTTAATCTTTGATAAAATAGTAAACGTGATGGCCATATGAAAGAAAAATTAAGTGAAGATTTTATTATTAATTTATCAAAAAGTAAAAATGAGCCTTCTTGGATGAAAGACTTTAGATTAACATCTTATAAAGAGTTTTTAAAACAAGAACAACCAACATTTGGACCTCTTTTAAATGTTCCTTTTGATGAATTATTATATTATAAAAAAACGGAAGAACAAAAACATAATTGGCAAGATGTTAATAAAGAATCATACCGTACTTTTTGTAAATTAGGAGTAGTAGATGCTGAACAAAAATATTTAGATGGAGTAAGTAATCAGTTAGAAAGTGAAGTTATTTATCATAAAAATAAGACTGATAAAGATATTATTTTTATGAGTACTGATGAAGCTTTACAAAAATATCCAGAATTATTTAAAAAATATTTTAATACTTTAGTAAAATATAATGAAAATAAATATACAGCTTTAAATGGAGCTGTTTGGAGTGGTGGTTCTTTTATTTATATCCCACCATTTACTAAGTTAGATCGTCCCTTACAAAGTTATTTTAGAATTGATACAGCAAGTCTTGGTCAATTTGAAAGAACAATTATTATAGTTGGTGAGGGAGCTGAACTATCTTATATTGAAGGTTGTACAGCAAGGTTTAATTCCAAGATAAGCCTACACGCTGGAGTAGTTGAAATATTTGTTGGTAAAAATGCTAAATGCCGTTATAGTACTATTCAAAATTGGTCAACTGATGTTTATAATTTAGTTACCAAAAGAGCTATTGTTGATGAAGGTGGTTTAATGGAATGGGTTGATGGTAATATTGGCTCAGGAATTACTATGAAATATCCATCTTGTATTTTAAAAGGCGATTATGCTAGAGGTAATTGTATAAGTATTGCTTATGCTAAAAAAAATCAAATCTTAGATGCTGGAGCTAAAATGATTCATCTTGGTAAATTTACTAAAAGTAATATTATTAATAAAAGTATTGCTAGTGATGGTGGTATTAGTAATTATCGAGGAACTACTAAAATAAGTGAACAAGCTATAAATAGTTATGCAACAGTTAAATGTGATACAATTATTTTAGATAATATAAGTAAAAGCGAAACTTTTCCTAAAAATATTGTTTTAAATGATAGTAGTAGTCTAGAACACGAGGCAAGTGTTAGTAAATTAAGTGAAGAAAAAATGTTTTATTTAAATAGTAAAGGTTTAAGTGAAGAAAGAGCTAAAGAATTATTAATTATGGGCTTTATTGATGATTTTAAAAAAGAATTACCTATGGAATATGCTGTTGAATTAAATCGTTTATTAAAAGAATAAATGTAAATAAATGTTAATTTACGTTAAATAATTGAAAATACTAAAAATAAAAATTAGTATTTTTTTTTTAAACTAATTTTATAAATTGGCTAGACCAATTTTATTATTTTGTTATTTAAAACTATGCTAATTTTCATTATTGGTATTTTGCTAATAATTTTGCTTTTTGTTTTAATGAAAAAGAAAGGAGGTATATGTTATGAATCACGTTATTTTAGTTGGTCGACTGACTGATAATCCTGATTTTCAGGAGTCTTCGGATTCAAGAATGGTTATTACAGTAGCAGTTCCAAGAACTTTTAAAAATTCTGAAGGTCTTTATGAAACAGATTTTTTAAGATGTGTTTTATGGAATGGCATAGCTAAAAAGACTAAAGAGTATTGCAAAAAAGGAGATACTATATGTGTAAGAGGTCGACTTCAAGTAAGAACCTATGAAAATGAAGAAAAAGAAAAGAAATATATGACTGAAATAATTGCTGAATCAATTGCTTTTGTTGCCAGCAAGAAAGAAAATAATATGAAAAATATTAATCAAGAAAATGATGATGAAGACATATAATTTCATAGGTGGTTGATAAATGAACAAAGCTTTAAAATCATTGGGAGTAGTTGCCTTATTATGTTTTAGTTTTTATTATACCCATCAATTTGCTCTTTTAATGCGTAGTAAAGATCCTATTTATCAAAATATTTTAGTTATTAGTGAAGAACAAAAAATTGAAAGTGTAAATGCGACAATTTTAGGCGATTATATTATTCCCGGTTTAGATGGAGAAGTCGTAAATGTGGAAAAAAGTTTTCAAAAAATGAAAAATTATGGAACATTTTTAGAAAATTATTTAGTTTTTGATGAAATAGTTCCCAGCATATCCTTAAAAGAAAACCAAGATAAAATTATTAAAAAAGGTAATCAAGCTAAAATGGCTGTGTCATTTATTTTAGATGAAAATTCTAATTTAATTAATTATTTTGAAGAAACAGGAATGGATTATTCATTACTCACCACAAAGGATAATATTGATTCTAAATTAAATGGCGAGAGAATAAATATTGATGAAAAAAATTATAATACTGTTGAAAAATCTTTAAGTAAAAATACTAATATTTGTTTTATTGAAAAAATGAGTAAAGATTTTTGTTTAAAAAAGAAAAAAATATTAGTAGAATCAACTAATAATCTTAATAATGGTAATATTGCTAATTTATATAATAATATAACTTCTGGTTCAATTTATTATATTAAAAATTTAGATTTAAAATATTTAAAATTATTAATTGAAAATATTGTTTATAAAGGTTATAGTATTGTTAATTTATCAGAATTGATAAGTGAATCAAGAGTTTAGATTTCTTTGATTGCCAAATATAAAATAATTTGCTATAATGAAAACACGAAGAAAAACTTTTAATTTTAAATGTTAAAAATTAAAAAAATGCTAGGAGGCAATTATTTTATGTGTAAAATTAAAATTTTTGGTTTAGGTGGACTTGATGAAATGGGTAAAAATACTTATGTCGTTGAAGTAGATGGTGACATTTTTGTATTTGACTGTGGAATTAAGTATGCCTCAAATAATATGTTTGGTATTGATTATGTTATTCCTGATTATGAATATTTAATCAAGAATCGTAAAAGAATTAAAGGAGTTTTTTTAACTCACGGACATTATGAAAATATGGGTGGAGCTTTAGATTTAGTCAATTTTATTCCTGAAATTAAATTCTTTGCAACTAAATATACTAAATTTGTTTTAATGGATTTAGGAGTTAAGGAAGAAAATATTGTAGAAATTTTACCTCATAAAAAATTAAATTTTAAAAATGTTTCTATTTTTCCTATTACGGTTAGTCATAGTGTTCCTGATGCTGTGATGTACTGTTTAAATACTTCTGATGGAGCTATTTGTTATACTGGTGATTTTATTATAGATCCTTTGATGCGTGATCATTATGATATGGATTTAGGCAAAATTGCCTATGTTGGTAAACAAGGAGTTTTGTGTCTTTTAAGCGAGTCAGTTTTTTCTGAGAATAATGGTCATACATCACCATCTCATCGTTTACAAAGTTTCTTTGCTGATGTTATTAACAAAGTAGATAAAAGAATAATTATAAGTGTTTTACCAACACACTTATATACTATTCAAGATATTTTTAATGCCTTAAAAAATTCTCATCGTAAAATTGTTATTATGGGTAAAAGGTTACAAAATTTTATTTATTTTGCTCATTCTAATCATTATTTAGATTATCAAGAAGAATTAATTGGCGATTTATCAAATATTGATGATAGTAATTCTATTTTATTAGTAAGTGATGATAAATCTAATCCATATGCTGCTGTTAGTAAAATTGTTGGCGGTTATGATAAATTTATTACTTTAAAACCTAATGATGCTGTTTTATTTGCTGAACCAAGATATGATGCGAATGAAAAGCTTTTAGTAAAATTAGAAAATGATATTGCGATGGCTGGTTGTGAAATAATTTCTTTACCAAAAGATAAAAATATTTTACATCACGCCTCTAGTGAGGACTTAATGTTAATGATTAAATTAATGAATCCCAAATATTACATACCAGTAAAGGGTGAATACCGTTATATGGTTAATAATGCTAATATTGCTAATTCTTTAGGAATTCCCGCTGAAAATATTTTATTAAAACAAAATGGTGATGTGGTTACTATTGTTGATAAACAATTAATTGATAAACCCGTTCATATTAAAGTAAAAGATGCTTTAATTGATGGTAAAAGTAGTGATGATGTTGGTGATTTAGTAATAAAAGACCGAGAAATGTTAAGTGAGAATGGTATTGTTTTGATTAGTGCAACAATTAGTAAACAAGAAAAAGTTTTAATTGTTGGACCTGAAGTTACGACAAGAGGATTTATTTATATTAAAGATTCTAAAGATATAATAGCTGGTATGAAAGCTATTTGTGAAGAAGTAATTAATCGTAATATTGTAAATGGTTATGTAGAATATAATAAGATTAAAACGGAAATTCGTTATGAATTAAGTAATTATTTATATGAACAAACAGAATCTAAACCAATGATAATTGCTGTTGTTCAAGAAGTTTAGTTAAAACACCTATTTTCTAGGTGTTTTAATAATTAACATTATTTTAAAAATTTTTGATATAATTAGATAGGTGAGGCATTATGAAAAAATATATTCCTAATATTTTAACTTTATCACGTTTATTTATAACTCCCTTTATTATATATTTAGGTATGAATAATCACATAATTATTTTAATAATTGTTGCTTTATTTATTGCCTTAACTGATTTTTTTGATGGTTTTTTAGCCCGTAAATGGCAAGTTACTAGTTCAATTGGAGCTAAATTAGATATGATAGCTGATAAAGTATTAGCTTTAGGTTTA
The DNA here is from genome assembly GCA_947628245.1 of uncultured Bacilli bacterium. Lineage (GTDB taxonomy): Bacteria > Bacillota_I > Bacilli_A > RF39 > UBA660 > Ventrenecus. The sequence continues at coordinate 6,769 of CANQZH010000010.1, forward strand.
TTAATTTTACTTATTATGAAAAATCATTTATTCTTTTATGTATTAATATTAGAAACTGTAATTGCCGTTGTTAATATTTATATTTTTGTAAAAAGTAAAATAGCTAATTCTTTATTAATTGGTAAATTAAAAACGTGGTTTTTATTTATTACTATTATTTTAGGTTTTGTTAATTTAATTATTCCTAACTTACAAATATCATTAACTATTTTTGGTTATATTACGATTATAATTCAAATAATTACTTTATTTAGTTATATTAAATATTATTTAAAAAAAAAGAAAGCTTTGAAAGATAATTTTAGTGAATATATAGAATTTTATAATATTATTGAACCATTTTTAAATAATGAAGAATTTATTAAGAGAAAAGATTTTTCACATCATATCAATGAAAGTGTTTATGAACATACTTTAAGAGTATCATTTGATTGTTACAAAATTGCTAAAAAATTAAAACTTGATTATAAGAGTTTAACTATAGCCGGTTTATTACACGATTTTTATGAAAAACCTTGGCAGTATGATAAAGAAAAAAAGCCTTTTTTCCAAATGCACGCCTTTACTCACGCCCATAATGCAGTTTTAAATGCAAAAAAACATTTTGGAAAAAAGATTACCCCTAAAATAGCTAATATAATGGAAACCCATATGTTTCCTGTTAATAAAAAAATTCCTCGTTCTAAAGAAGCTTGGATATTAACTTTAGTAGATAAAGCAGACAGTATGGATTTTATTATGCATCCAATTATGCTATTTCATATTTTTAGGAAAGAAGAAATTGATCAAAAAAAGAAAATGTCTACTAAAAAAATGCTTAATAAATTAAAAAAAATGCGAGATAAAGAGCAAAAACAGTCATAAGAAGCTTGCATTTTGTCATACTTTATTATATAATCATATTGCGCTTGAAAAAAATGTGCACCCATAGCGCAATTGGATAGAGCGTTAGACTACGGATCTAAAGGTTAGGGGTTCGACTCCCTTTGGGTGCACCATTTTTAATCGAGAAGTAGCACAATTTGGTAGTGCACTACATTTGGGATGTAGGGGTTGCAGGTTCAAATCCTGTCTTCTCGACCATTTAGTTTATTATTAAATTATAATAAAACTGTGTTCGTAACGAACGTATCGGCTTTTAGCCGAATGACTGTGGTCTTTGACCATTAAAGCCTTAAATGGCTTTTTTATTTTGCTTAAATTGGATTATATTAAAAAATATCACTATCAAAGAATTCAACTAAACTTATATTTAAACCTTTGCATATTAAAACTAAAGTATCAATTTTTATACTTTTATTTTTACCAAATAAAATATTATTAAGTTTTTTAATTTCCATTTGACAATTATTAGCTAATTCATTAATCGTTAAGTTTTTAGCTTCACAATATTCTAAAATTCTTTTTACTACTTTTACTTTCATATTTCATCAATATCAATTATATCACTAATTGTTTATTCTTAAATCATATTACTTGCCAAAAATTAAAATTATTAGTCTTCCTTTTTTTAAACTTCTATTGTATAATTTTTTATAGGATAGAGGGATTGCGATGCAGGTACTTAATAAAGAAGAGTTAAATTTAATAGATGGTTATTTTAGAGCAGCTAATTATCTTTCAGCAGCTTGTCTTTATTTAAAAGATAATGCTTTGTTAAGTAGACCTTTAGAATATTCTGATATTAAAGCTAAATTAGTTGGACATTGGGGTAGTGCACCTGCTCAAAACTTTTGTTATGTTCATTGTAATCGCGTTATAAAAAAATATGATTTAAATATGATTTGGCTTAGTGGACCTGGTCACGCTGGACAAGCAACAATGGTAAATACCTATTTAGAAGGTACTTATAGTGCGGTTTATCCTGATATATCTATGGATTTAGACGGTCTTACTAAATTTATGAAAAGATTTAGCTTTCCTGGTGGAACATCTAGTCACGTTGCGCCTGAAGTTCCCGGAAGTATTAATGAAGGTGGGGAATTAGGTTATAGTTTATCTCACGCTTTTGGAGCTGTTTTTGATAATCCTAGTTTAATTGCTACAGTTATTATTGGTGATGGGGAAGCTGAAACAGCTGCTCTTGCTACTAGTTGGCATAGTAATAAATTTTTAAATCCTGAAACTGATGGAGCTGTTTTACCTATTTTAAATTTAAATGGTTATAAAATAGCTAATCCTACTGTTTTATCTCGAATTAGTGATGAAGAGTTAGATTCATTTTTAAGAGGATGTGGATGGGCACCTTATTATGTATGTGGTGATGATGCTTTATTAATGCACGAGCAAATGGCTAAAGTAATGGACCAAGTAATTGAAAGAATTTTGCAAATTCAAGAAAATGCTCGTAAAGAAAAAATTAAAGAAAGACCTTTCTGGCCAATGATTGTTTTAAGAACTCCTAAAGGTTGGACTGGTCCTAAAGAAATAGATGGTAAAAAAATTGAAGGAACTTTTAGAGCACATCAAATTCCAATTGAAGTAACTAAAAAAAATCCGGAAAGTTTAGAAAGATTAAGTGAATGGTTACATAGTTATCGTCCTGAAGAATTATTTGATTCTAAAGGAACTTTAAAAGAAAAATATGAAAGTTTAATACCTGATGGTTATTCTAAGATGAGTGCTAATCCAAATGCTAATGGTGGAAAAGTCTTAAAAGAATTAGAATTACCTGATGTAAATAAATATGCTTTAGATATTGGTTATCCGGGAAAAGTTTTAAGTGAAGATATGCGAAATTTAGGAAATTATTTAAAAGATGTTATTAAGTATAATCCTAAGAATTTTCGAATTTTCGGACCTGATGAAGCTTTATCAAATCGTTTAAATGCTGTATTTGAAGAAACTAATCGTCAATGGTATTTAAAAAAAGAAGATGATGATGAGTTTTTAGATTATGAAGGACGAGTTTTAGACTCTTACTTATCAGAACATACTTGTGAAGGTTGGTTAGAAGGCTATTTGTTAACTGGAAGATATGGAATATTTCATAGTTATGAATCTTTTGTTAGAATTATAGATTCAATGGTAAGTCAACACGCCAAATGGTTAAAAGTTAGTAAAGAACTTTCGTGGCGAGCACCTATTGCTTCTTTAAATATTTTATTATCATCTCATTGTTGGCAACAAGATCATAATGGTTATACTCATCAAGACCCCGGTTTTTTAAATCATATAATGACTAAAAAAGCTAGTATTTCTCGAATTTATTTACCTTGTGATACTAATACTTTAATTTGTACAATGAACCATTGCTTAAAAACCAAAAATTATATTAATGTTATAGTTGCAAGTAAACATCCAAGACCTCAATGGCTTACAATGCGTCAAGCCTTAAGACATACCAAAAATGGCCTCGGTATTTGGTCGTTTGCTTCCAATGATAATGATGGAAATCCGGATTTAGTTTTAGCGGCTGCTGGTGATACTCCAACTTTAGAAATAATGGCTACAAGTAAATTAATAAGAGAATATATTCCAAATATTAAAGTCCGAGTTGTAAATATTATTGATTTAATGCGTTTACAACCAAATGATGCTCATCCTCACGGTTTAACTGATGAAGAATATAATTATATTTTTACAAGTAATAAACCAATTATTTTTGCTTTTCACGGTTATCCTAATTTAATTCACGAACTTACTTATAAAAGGCAAAATCAAAACTTACACGTTCGAGGATATATTGAAGAGGGAACAATTACCACTCCTTTTGATATGCGAGTTCAAAATAAAATGGATAGATATCATCTATGTTTATTAGCTTTACAACATTTACCTAATTTTGATGGAACTAAATTGCAAAATTACTGTGAAAAAATGTTAGAAAAACATCAAAAATATATTATTGAAAATGGTATTGATATGGAAGAAATAAGAAATTGGAAATGGAGTTAGTTTATATGAAAAAGTATTTAAAAATTTTAATTTTATGTTTAACAGTAGGTATTTTAACAACAGGATGTATGGAAGCAAATATCAAAATGGGGATTAATGACGATAAAAGTATGGATTTTAATATGAGTGCTTCAATTGATTTAAAACAAATGCAAAGTTTAATGGATAGTATGGGTCAAACTGATGAAATGACCGATGAAGAATATTTTGATTGTTTAGATTTAAATGATGGTGATGCCAGTAAATGTACAACATCAAACAATGAATTTAATATGGATGATATAAATGATTCAATTGATGAAGAACAACTAAAAGAATTAGAAAATTTAGGTTTTACTGTTACACATAATTCTTCTAATGGTAAATATGAAGTAACTATTACTAAAAAATATGATAATATTGAAAATCTTTCTAAAAATGAAGTATTTACTTTAAATATGGAAGATATTACAAATAAAGATTTTGATAATAAATTTTTTAAAATAAAAAAAGGATTATTAGAAGATACGTATGAATTTCATTTAAAAATTAATGATCAAGATACTTCTACTAATACTTCAGATTTAGATGTTGACTTAGACAGTATTAAAAGTTTTGTGAATATGAATTATGAGTTAACTTTACCTAATGAAAGTATTTCTAATAATGCTACTAGTATTTCAAGTGATAAAAAAACTTTAACTTGGGATCTTCTAAAAACAGGTAACAGTACAATAGATGTTACATTTGCCTTACCAAATAGCAATAAAAATCTAATTATATATGGTGGTATTGGTTTAGGATGTTTAATAATCATTATTATCTTAATACTAATAATTAAAAAAATTAGAAAAAATAAGAAAAAGAAATTAGAACAAACTGTACCAGTAACACCAATTACACCAAGTACCAATGAAACAGCTCAAAATGTTCAACCTCTAAATTCAAATGTTCAACCAATTGAACAAATGAGTAGCCAACAGCCTTTAAATACAAATGGTGTTGCTCCAGTAAGTTTAGAACCAACTGAACCAGTTAGTAGAGAAGTACCTTTAAATGGAGAAGGAGTTGCTCCAATAAGTTTAGAACAAACTAAACCAGTAAGTAATGAAATGCCTTTAAATGGAGATGGAATTGCTCCAGTAAATATTCAACCAATTGAACCAGTAAATAATCAAGTTCCTTTAAATGGAGAAGGAGTTGCACCAGTAAATGTTCAACCAACTGAGCCAGTTGTTAATCAGGATTCTATACCATTAGAAACTGTTCAATCTGAAGTTTTAAACCAAGATTCAACTCAAAATATCAATGAAACTTTACAAGATGTAGCTATGGATATTTTAAATAAAAATAATTCTAAATAATGTTTTTTAGCATTATTTTTTTTATCCTTTCATATATTGTTTTAGAAAGGGTGATTTTTTTAATGAAGAGTGTAATACCTTTTACGAAAGAACTTGAATTTGATACTAAAGTGAGTGAAATAACAAGTATTTCTTTAGAACGTGAATTTAAATTAGTTGATGATAGTATTGAAGGTAATTTATTAGTTACTGGTGAATACAAAAGCCACGAAGTAAGTGTTAACATTTTGCCATTTTCTTTTAAAATTCCTTTTTCTATTGGCATTAGTAATCGAGCAATTGAAGATAGTATTTCCCTAGAAATAAGTGATTTTGCCTATGATATGGTTGATGATAACAAAATTAAAGTTCATATTGAATTAGAATTAGATTTTACCGAAGAAGAAATTAAAGAAGTAAAAGATGAATCTAATGAAATTATTGATATGTTAGAAAATGATCGAGCTGTTGTAGATATCCCTGAAATTGTTGAAGAATCTAAAGAAGAAGAAGTTTTAGTAAAAAATGAAGAAGTAAATAATGAAGAATTAAATGAAGTTGAGAAAGAAGGTCTTGATAAAGAAATGATTGTTGAAGAAAGTGTTATGAAAACTGAAGTAAAAGATGAGTATATGACTTATCATATTCATATTTTAAAAGAAGGGGAAACATTAGAAACTTTATGTGCAATGTATAAAGTTACGGGAAGTTTTCTAGCAGAGTATAATGATATTTCTAATCTCAATGTAGGAGACAAAATATTAATACCTTTTGAAAATGAATAGTCGTAGTATTGAATTAATTAAAGAAGCTTATAAACCTTATAAATATACTATTAAAGGCAATGCTCATATTTTAAATAGTACAAGTGGTGATATTGTAATTAAAGAAAAAAAAGGTGAACCTAAAGAATTATATGATTATTTATATAGTCGTAATTTTTCTAATTTACCGCCTTTAATTGATGATAATCGAGATGGAGTAGTAATCTATAGTTATGTTCCTGATACTAATATGCCTAAAGAACAAAAAGCTAGTGATATGATTAAAGTTTTAGCTAATCTTCATCAAAAAACAACTTACTATAAAGAAGTAAGTACTGATGAATATCAAAAAATATATGATAATATAAAAGATCAAATCACTTATTTAAGATATTATTATGACACAACATTTGATGAATTTTTTAAAGAAGTATATCCATCTCCAAGTCATTATTTTCTATTAACTAATATTTCTAAAATCTTAGCTGCTTTTGATTTTGCTTTACACGAATTAGAAAATTGGTTTGATAAAGTTTCAACCTTAAAAAAATATCGAGTTTGTCAAATCCATAATAAAGTTAGTTTAGATCATTTTCATAAAAGTGATAAAGAATATTTAATTAGTTGGGATGATTCTAGAAGAGATAGTCCAGTTTTAGACTTAATTAAATTTTATCAACAAGAATATTTTGATTTACCATTTAGAACGCTTTTACAAACTTATCAGCAAATTAATCCCTTATCCGATGAAGAAAAACAACTATTTTTTATTGTAATTTCCATTCCTTATAAAGTTGATTTTAAAGGTAGTGAAGTAAAAGTTTATCAAAAAATACGTGAAGTATTAGATTATGTTTATAAAACTGAAGAATTAATAAGGCCATACTATACGGTAGAGGAAGAAAAGAAGTAAAATAACTTCTAAAAATAAAATAAAAATATTAAATCTTAAAGGTAAAATTAAAGTTATAATTACTTGATAAAAAATTAAACAACATAAAATTAAGATAGCAAAAACACTAAAAAAGTTATTTCTTCGTGGATATTTCATAATTATCACCTAATATATTTTATGAATTAGATGTCAATTAAGTGTTAGAGTACTTGGCAAAGAAAAGCAATTTAGTTTATAATAATTATGGTGAGTATTATGGCAAAGAAAAAGAAAACTAGCAAAAATGAAAAAAGTACTACTCCAGCTTTTAGTGTTGAATTAACTGGTTTAGTTTTAATTTTAATTGGTATTATTGGTTTTGGGTTTGGTCCTGTAGGGGCTTTACTTAAAAAATTTGCAATGTTTTTATTAGGAGAATGGTGGCCAGTCATTTTATTATTAGTACTGTTTTTAGGATTATTAATGTTATTTAAAAGAAAAATGCCTAATTTTATGAGTCAAAGGGCGATTGGGCTATATTTAATTATAATCGTTGTTCTAATAATGAGTCATTTAAATTTTGTTAAGATGATTGATAGTCCTGGAAAAATATTTGAAGCAACAATGAATAATTATATGGATCGAATTGCCTCTATTGGGATGAATAATGCGGTTTCTAGTTCCGGACAAACTTCAATTAGTATTGGTGGTGGTATTTTTGGAGCTGTCTTTAGTTTTGGAAGTGCTTCCTTATTTGGTCTTAATGGAACTTATATTGTATTAGTATTCTTATTTATCTTTGGTGTTGTCTTATTATTTAATGTTAACTTATCTGAAGTTTTAAGTAGAATTGTTGAAACTTTTAAATGGGCTAAAGAAACCGTTGGAGAAGATTCGGATGATAGCGAGGAAAGATCAAAAGCTTTAGAAAAACGTTTACTAGAACAAGAAGAAGATATTGAACCTAAAAAATCTTATGTTGTTGAAAGTGTTGAAGAAATAAAGCCTAAAATGGAAGAAGAAGTTAATGAAGAGCCTCGTTTAATAATGCCTGATTTACCAAATGCTAATCCTAATGCTCCAACAATTAACTTAAATTATAAATTACCACCTATGAGTATCTTAGATGATCCTGAGCGTTCTAAAAAAATTAATTCTAATCAATTTTTAATTAATAATAAACAAAATTTGGAAAGAGTTTTAAGTGATTTTCATATTACTGGTAAAGTTGTTGATGTTCATATGGGTCCTAGTGTCACCCAATTTGAGCTTACGGTGCCAAGCGGAACTAAGGTAAGTAGAATAAGTTCAATTAATAAAGAAATTGCTTTAGCTTTAGCAGCCAAAGATGTTCGAATTGAAGCACCAATTCCAGGAAAAAGTACAATTGGTATTGAAATTCCTAATCAGTCAATCGCGCCTGTTAAAATTAAAGAAATTTTAAGTAGTAAACAAATACTAAATAATAAAAGTGGAATATGGGTTGCTTTAGGAAAAGA
>CANQZH010000011.1 GCA_947628245.1 uncultured Bacilli bacterium
ATACTTTTGCTGAATTATATGAATCAAAAAAATAAGTGGAAATCACTTATTCTTTGTTATGGCTGTAAATTGTAACATTTAATTATTATTGGGTATCACTTTTAGATAAACTTCCCAAGGAGTTTTAATCATTCGAGGATTTCCATCAGCATCTTCATAACCCAAAGCATTAGGTATTACATAACCTACACAATCAACAAGCTTAATGTCTGCTTCAAAATCATCAACTTTAATTTTAGCCCCATTACTAGGCACAAACTTAGGCTCAGTAGTCATAATAGTTTTACCCTGAGCACTTTGAGGGATTTCATCTAAACATCTTTTCTTTTCATATTCATCACTAATACTTGGAACAACTAAATTTTCTATAAATCTTTTAATAAAAGTACTTTTACCAGTTCTAACAGCCCCGACTATTCCTAAATAAATTTCACCATTACCTCTTCTAGCCACCCCTTGTAATAATTCTTTTTTATCCATAACAATCACCTAAGAAAACATATGTTTTTTTATTAAAAATATACTTTATTTTACAAAAATGATTAAAAAAATCTTAATAATTGCAATTTATAATCATATATCCCCACAAAAATTTGAATATTTCTAATTTTCTTGAGACAATATAGATGGTGATTATGTATGTATTTTAAAAGATTAAAAGAATTAAGAAATTACGAAGGATATACGCAAAAAGATATTTCTGATTTTTTACAAGTTCAACGTGCTACATATGCTGGTTGGGAATGTGGTAAAGATATTATTCCTTTAAAAAGACTTTATACATTAGCCAATCATTATAGTGTAAATATGGATTATATGTTAGGAATTACTGATAAATTAGAAAAAATAAAAGTAAAAGATTTAATTGACTATAGTATTGTTGCTCAAAATTTTAAAAAATTTCGTAAAGAACATAATCTTACCCAAAAAAATATTGCTGATACTTTACAAACAACTCAATCAAATATTCATAAATATGAAACTGGTAAATGTTTAATTACAACTGTTTATGCTATAGAATTTGCTAAGAATTATCATTGTTCACTAGATATGTTATTTGACCGTAAAAAATGATGGATTAATTTCCATCTTTTTTAAAACATTTTACTGACATCATCTGGTACTTTATCTTCTAAGATTGTTGATATAATTTTATCTTCTTGTTCTTTACTAACATTTTTACCAGTCATTTTACTTAAAGTATCAATAACTTCTTTTAAAGTATTTTTATCTTTCATATTACCTTTTTGTAATTTATCTGCTAAAGACAAAATTGTTTTCTTATCAACTTTTGTCTTTTTTTCGACTTTTTCAAAAAATGAATCTTTAAATTCCATTTTTATAACCTCCTAGGTTATTATATGAAAAAATCATAGAAAATCTCATCGGGTTTTTTATCAAAAATTTTAGCAATTTTAATAGCTAAATCATAATATATTCGCCGATTGTTATGTTCAATTTGCCAATAATAAGCTTTAGATATTTTTAACATATCCGCCATTTGTTGATATGAATAATGATGTTGCAAACGAAGTGACTCTAATTTTTTAATTACCTTCTTTGTCATTTACTACCTCTTTTATTGGTTTAATCTTATAATAAAACTTCTAAAAAGTCAATTTTGTGTAGCTATTGTTGGGTAGACTTTCAATATTTTACACAATACACTTTAGTTAAAGGAAGGTAGTATGGAAGATATTAAAAAGATTATTGGTATTAACTTAAGATATATTCGTTATCAAAGTGGTTTATCACAAGAGAAATTTTATACTAAATTTAATATGAATCCTAAATATTTAGCTTGTATTGAACGTGGTGAGATTAATATGAGTGTTGAATATTTATATGAATTATCTAAAGCAATGAAGACCACAATGAGTGACTTAGTTACTTATAATGAGAAAAAACTAATTAATCAAAAAAGAATAGACGCGAAGAAAAAATGATAGGATAAATTATCCTATTCATTTTTATTTTTAAATTGTAAAATTATTGGCGTTCCACTTAAATCAAAACTACTTCTTAACTTATTTTCTAAATAACGTTCATAACTAAAATGAACTAAACCTTTATCATTAACTTTTAAAGTAAATTTAGGAGGCATTGTTCCTGTTTGACTAACAAAATTAATTTTAAGGCGTCTTCCTTTATAAGATGGAGCTTCGTGTAACATATTAGCTTCTTTAATACATTCATTTAATAAAGATGTTGATATTTCTTGTTTATAATTTTCATAGGCTTTTATTATTTCGGGCATTAACATTTGTATTCTTTTTTTAGTTTTAGCTGAAGTAAATACTATTTTAGCATAAGTTACAAATTGAAATTCATATTCTAATTTCATTTTCCATTCTTTAAGAGCTTTATCAGGATTTAATACCGTATCCCATTTATTAACACATATAACTAAAGCTTTACCAGCATTAATTGCCATACCTGCAATATGTTTATCTTGTTCAATAATTCCTTCTTTAGCATCAATTACTAAAACGCATACATCACTTCTTTCAATAGCTTTAAGGCTTCTTAAAAAACTATATTTTTCAACATTTTCATAAATCTTTCCTTTTTTACGCATCCCAGCTGTATCAATCATTGTATATTCTTTACCATAATAATTAAAATTAGTATCCGTAGCATCTCTAGTTGTTCCAGCAACTTCACTTACAATAGCTCTTTCTTCATTTAATAAAGCATTAATTAAAGATGATTTACCAACATTAGGACGACCAATAAAACAAAACTTACAATTAGTATTTTCTTCACTATCACTTTCATTTAAATCATTAGTTATTTCATTTAATAATTCATTAATGCCTATTTTATGAGATGCTGATATAGCAAATATTTTTTCAAAACCAAGTTCATAAAACCGATATAATTCTTCTTTTCTTTTTTCATTATCAATTTTATTTACTACAACAATAACTTCTTTATTACTTTTCATTAATAAATCTCTTATTTTATAATCACTAGCACTTAATTCAACTTTACCATCAACTACAAATAAAATTAAATCTGCTTCATCAATAGCAAAAGATGCTTGAACTAAAATATCTTCATTAAAATCATTATTACCTAAATCAATTCCACCCGTATCAATTAAATTAAAACTTTTATTTTTATAATTAACTGTTCCATATATTCGATCCCTAGTAATTCCCGGTTCATCCATAATAATAGATTTATTTTCTTTAAGTAAACAATTAAACAAAGATGATTTACCTGTATTAGGTTTACCAATTAAACAAACCGTTTTTTTCATTACTACTCACCGCTTTCTAAATGGTATTATACCTTAAAAACTATAAAAAAGCTATTTAATTACACCATTCATTACTTTACGACTATCATTAATTATCATAAAAGATGTAGGATCAGCTTTATTAATTAATTCTAAAACTTTTTTTAAACTCTTAGTATTTACTTCTAAATATAACATTTTCTTTTTATTATCTAGTGAAATAACACTTACTTCATAACCTCTTAATTTTAAAGCTTTAATTAATTTTTCATCATTTACAATAACTTGAATACAAACTTCACCTTTTATTAAAGACCTAGCTAAAAATGAACCAATTAAAGTACCAGTAGCATATCCTAAAGAATAAAATATAGGAATTAAGATACTATCAATTTCAATTGTTAAGGCAACTCTCGCGACAACAAACCAAATAAAAACTTCAATAAATGCTAAAACGGTGCTAATTGCTAACTTACCTTTTAACATTACCATTTGTCTTAATGTAGCTATGGAAACATCTAAAATACGAGCAAAAAAAATTTTTACACAGATAAAAAACAAAGTCATAATATCCCTCATTTTTATAATGCTTAAAAATAAGAGTTTAATACATTGAAAAAAGAATAGCTTAACTATTCTAAAGAATATAATTAATTTATAGTAGGATCTATCTTATGAAATAATTTTATACTTAAATCATATAATTTTTTAAAGATATACAACGAATCTAAAATTAATACAATACCAATTAAAACGGTTTGAGGAGTAAATGTTATCAAGTTAAAAAATTCATTTTCAAATGTAATACAATAAATAAAACCTATCAGTAAAAATGAAAATAATATTTTTCTTAATAATGTAAAAGGTAAACATATTTTATATAGAAAAATAAAGCCAGTAACTCCTGTTAAATAAACAGCCATTGTACTATAAAATTGATAAGATAAATTAAATACTCTTGAAAAAGCAATAATTAATGCAATATCAAAGAAAACAGTTAAAGCACAAGGAATACTTTTACTCATTATTTTTAAAAGAAAATTGCCTCTTACTAAATCTTTATTAGGTTCTAAAGCTAAAATAAATGATGGAATACCAATTGTAAATCCCGTGATTAAAGTAAGTTGAATAGGTACAAAAAAATATCTTGTTCCTACAATTACACTAAAAATAATTAAAAGCATTGTATAAATTGTTTTACCAAGTAATAATGAACTTGATCTTTCAATATTATTAATAGTTCTTCTTCCTTCAGCTACAATTTTAGGTAAAGAATCAAAATTATCATCTAATAGAACTAACTGAGCTACATTTCTAGCCGCATCAGATGCACTAGCAAGAGAAATAGCACAATCACTTTGTCTTAATGCTAAAACATCATTAACTCCATCACCAGTCATAGCTACACAATGTCCATCATTTTGTAAACTTTTAATTATAACTTTTTTTTGATCAGGTTTAACTCTTCCAAATACATCATAAGTATTAATAGCTTCAATTAATTGTTCATCATTTAGATTTTCAATATCTATTCCTAAAACATCTTTTAAGCCAACTTGATTAGCAATTTTTAAAACAGTTTTAACATTATCACCTGAAATAATCTTAACTCTTACCCCTTGTTCTTTAAAATAATTTAAAGTATTAATAGCTTCTTTTCTAATTACATCTTCAATTAAAATTAAACCAAGAACTTCTAAATTATCAGGTTTATTTTTCAATTTATCTTTACTTTTAGCTACTAATAAAACCCGATACTCATTTTGATATTTTTCTAAATCTTTAATTTGCTTTAAAGCACTTTCTTTAACTAAATACTCAGGTGCTCCCACATAAATAGAACCAAAATCTTTAAAAGAAATAGCACTAAACTTACGCTCTGAAGAAAAAGCAATCCGTTCTAAAACTTCTAAATTACTATTACCATTATAATATTTCTTTAAAGCTTTCATTGTTTCATTATTATCTAAACTACTACTAGCATAATTAGTTAAAATTTCATTTAAATTATTCTTTTTATTTAAGTTAATAACTTCTTTAACAACCATCTTGCCTTCAGTTAAAGTTCCGGTTTTATCTAGACATATAACATCTACTCTAGCTAAAGTTTCAATGCAATATAATTGTTGAACTAAAACTTTATATCTTGAAAGTCTAATAACACTTACAGCCATAACGGAACTAGTAAGTAAAACAAGTCCTTCAGGAATCATTCCAATTAAAGCAGCAACGGATGAAAAAATAGCTTCAGGAATATTCCCACCAGTTGTTTGATATTGACTAAAAAACATTACAATCCCAATTGGTATAATAAGATAAGAAATAATTTTTAAAATATCTTCAAAAGATTTCATTATTACGGAATTAATTGGCTTTTCAATTTTAGCATCAGAAGATATTTTAGAAGTATAATTATCTTTACCAATATGTTCAACTTTAGCTAGGCAATTACCACTTACAATAAAAGAACCCGAAAGTAACATATCACCTTTTTTCTTACTAATAGCATCTTCTTCACCAGTTAAAAGAGATTCATTAACCTCAACTTCTCCTTCCATAATAATTGAATCAGCAACTATTTGATGACCAACATTTACTTTAACTATATCATCTAAAACAAGTTGTTCAAGTAAGCATTTTTCTTCATTACCATCTCTAATTGCAATAATTTCACTTTCACTTAAAAAAGACAATTTATCAATAATTTTTTTAGAAATAATTTCTTCAATAATACTTATAATGGAATTAATAATAATAACACCCATAAATAAACAATTTTTAAGTCCATTAAAAAACTGATGATTTAAAATACCAGCTAAAAATACAGCAAGTCCTAAAGCAATGTTTAAAAAATTAAAATAAGTAAAGATGTTGTCACATATTATTTGTCTAATACTTTTTGTTTTAGGTTGATCATCAAAGTTTACTAAATTATCTTTAATTCTTTCTTCTACTTGTTCTTTAGTTAAACCAATTTTTAAATCAGGATTATATCTTTTAATATTCATTTATAACCACACCAATCATATATTCTCATAATAACTATTCATTATTTTATTTAATTGATACATTTTTTGATCTAATTGTTTAATGTCTTTAGCATAGCTTTCTAAAGCTTTAGATATATCGGGTGGTATTTCATCAGGAAATTTATAACGAATTTTATGATCAATACTTGCCCAAAAATCCATAGCTATAGTTCTAATTTGAATTTCAGCTTCCACATATTCAACTTTATTTTCTAAATAAATGGGCACTAAAACATTTAAATGATAAGATGTATAACCACTAGCTTTAGGATTACTTATATAATCTTGTTTTTGTTTAATAATAATATTATGGGAATTTTGAATCATATTAACAATATCATAAACATCATTAATAAATGAAACAACAATTCTTAAACCAACAACATCAGGAACACCAATTAAAATATCTCTTTCATTATATTCAAGATTTTTATCTTTTAATTTTTCTTTAATACTTTCAATACTTTTCAAACGTGATTTAATATGTTCAACCGGATTATAGCCGTGACGATGAACAAATTCATCAAGTAAAATGTCTATTTCAGTTTCTAACATTTTTAAAGCATACTGATATTTTAAAAAATTTACTTTTTCTTCCATAACAAGCTCCTTTTATAAGTAAAATTATATCAAAATAAACTACTAAAGTAAATAATATCAAATTTAGAGATTAATTGTTTAAAAGGATAGAAAAAACAGTTTTTTATAACTGTCTTATTTTTCAATTATCAAACTTTCAGCATCCATTTCTTTAGGAATTGCTATATCCATATATTCTAAAATAGTAGGTGCGATATTAGATAAATCTCCATATTCTTTTAATTTAACTTTTTCATCGGTAATAATAAATGGTACTTTGCTTATTGTATGAGTTGTTACTATTCCCCCAGTTTCATCAAGCATCATATCAGCATTCCCGTGATCAGCTGTCAAAATTAAAGTATAAAAATTTTCATCAGCTTTTTCTTTTAATAATTTTAAACATAAATCAATTGTAGTTACAGCTTTTCTAGTAGCTTCTAAATTACCAGTATGACCAACCATATCAGCATTAGCATAATTAACTAAAATAAAATCATAATCTTTTTCTAAACATTGAACAACCTTTTTAGTAACTTCTACAGCACTCATCTCAGGTTTTAAATCATAGGTTGCAACTTTAGGGCTAGGAATTAAAAACTTTTGACATCCTTCTAAAGAAGCATTACTTTCACCATCAAAAAAGTAAGTTACGTGAGCATATTTCTCAGTTTCAGCAACTCTTGCTTGACTTAATCCTAATTTAGATAAATAAACACCTAAAGGATTTTCAATAATATTAGAAGCAATAAAATTATTAGTTTTAATTTTGTTGTCAATTGGTAAAAATGCATATACTTTGGTTCTACTCATATCTAAGATACCAAACTCATCAAAACCTTTTACGGTAAAACTACTAATAATTTGTTTAGCCCGATCAGTACGATAATTCATCCATATTAAAATATCACCATTTCTAATAGGTTTAAAATTTCTTGTTTTAATAGGCGGTAAATATTCATCAGTTATATTCTCATCATAACAACGTTTTAACATAAAAGCAACATTACTACCAGCCATTCCAACTCCCCTAGTAACTAATTTATAATACTTTTCAGTTCTTTCCCATCTTTTATCACGATCCATAGCATAATATCGACCACATATTGAAGAGATAACCCCAACATTATTTTTCTTTAGATGTTCTTCTAAAATGGTATAATATTTATAAAAATCTTTAACTTTAGTATCTCGCCCATCACTTATTAAATGAAAATTAATATCTTTTATCCCATTATTAACTAAACAATCATATAATTTAATAAAATGATTCATATCAGAATGAACTTTACCATCACTAAATAATCCCATTAAATGAATAGTCTTATTATTTTCTATAGCATCTATAACCATATTTTGAAACATTTCACTATCATTAATATCATTATCTAAAAAATCTTTAACTAAATTTATACTTTGTTTTACTTTTCTTCCAGCCCCAATAGTTAAATGACCAACTTCACTATTACCAAATTGACCTTTTTCTAATCCTACAGCTTCTTCACTTGCTTCTAAAATAGAATGAGGATATTTTTCAAACATTCCTAAAATATTTTCAGGATTAGCTTCTTTTATAGCATTGCCTAAAGTATTATCACTCAATCCAAAGCCATCTAATACAACAGTTAAGATCTTTTTCATTCTTCTTTTCACCTGCCTATAATATATCATTTAAATTATAAAAAAACAACTAGTCTAAACTTCTTATTAAACTTACATCATCTTTTAAATAGGCAATTTTAGTATAATTTTCTCGATTATCTAATACGCGGTTATTACTTAAAAAATAAGTAGCTAAGTTTTCATTCTTAGTAAAAATATTAACATTAAAATATAAACTATTAAAATAAACTAACTCATTAAATAACATATGACTTTCTAAATTGATATCTTCGATATTA
Source organism: uncultured Bacilli bacterium (assembly GCA_947628245.1). Lineage (GTDB taxonomy): Bacteria > Bacillota_I > Bacilli_A > RF39 > UBA660 > Ventrenecus. The sequence continues at coordinate 8,754 of CANQZH010000011.1, forward strand.
TAGAAAAGCAATTGAATTACTAACCCATAATTATTTAAAATATTTCTAAATTTAAATAAAACAAATTTATCGTTAAAATTTAAAGTTTCACGAATTCCTAAATAGTTTAAAATATAAGTAAGAATATCATTTACTTTAACTTTAGTTAAATCAATTTTAATATTATAAGCTTTTGCTAAATCTATATCTTCTTCAGGCATTTTTATTTCACAAATGTCATTAATTTTTTCAAGAAAACTAAAATTATCAAGCATAGTAAAAAGATAATTATTAGTTTTGTAATTAATATTTCGATAAGTAAATAAACTCATAATTTCGTCTTTATTCATAAGAAGTTCCTTTCTATCGCTTTTTTATTTTAAAGGAAAACAAAGGATTATGCAACATTAAAAAAAGCCATCAGGCTTTTATTTAGAAAAACGGTTGATATAATCACATATAATATCCGCGGTTTTTTCTTTACCAATACTTGAGTCAATGCATAAATCATAATTTTCTTTTTGACCCCATTTTTGACTAGAAATCATTTCATAATAACTAGCTCGGTTTTTATCAGATTTAAAAATATTTTTCTTAGCTTCATCATAAGGATCACCATACATTTCCATAATATTTTTAATTCGATATTCATCTTTAGCATAGATAAAAATTTTAATTAAATGAGGATTATCTTTTAAAACATAATCGGATGCTCTTCCTACAATTACACAAGACCCTTCATTAGCAATTTTTTTAATAATTTTTTCTTGAGCTTCAATAGCATATTTTACAGGTGAAGTTGTTAAATATATATCGTGTAAAAAATTTTTTTGACTATTAATATTATCTACAAATTCATTAGCTAGACCACTTTCTTTAGCAGCCAAAGCAGTCATTTCTTTATAATAATAAGGAATATTTAACTTTTCAGCAACTAAACCCGCAATAGATTTTCCTTGACTACCGTGAGTTCTTGCAATAGTAATAATTACTCCCGGTTTAGAATTTTTTAAGTAAGCATCAGTTATAGCTTCTTCTTGATAAAGATTTTTCTTAAAGAAGACAACAACTAAAATTATCGTAACAAGCATTCCTAAAACATCAGCAATAGGAGCGGCAAATAAAACACCTATAATTCCATAATATTTTGGTAAAATAATAACTAAAGGTACAAAAATAAGTAAATCTCTTGTTAAAGATACAATAGCTGATTTTAAAGGTTCACCAACAGCTTGAAAGAAAATTGAAGACATTTTAATTAAACAAGTAAAAGTAACAAGCATTAAGAATATTCTAAAAGTCAAAGTTGCAAATTCCATATATAATTGATCATTAGAGCCAAAAATACTTATAATAATTTCTGGAGATATTTCAAATAAAATCGTTGAAATAATTCCGACAATACTAGATATAATAACTACCATTTTAAAAGTTTGTTTAACTCTTTTTAATTTTCCAGCTCCGTAATTATATCCTAATATTGGTTGGGCACCTAAAATAATTCCGACAATAATATTAATTACAATTGAAAAAACTTTCATTGTAATACCAATAACAGCTATTGGTATATCAGCTTCATACTTACTTTGAGCACCATATTTAGCAAGCATAATATTACAAACTAAAGAAATTATTACTATACTCATTTGAGTTATAAAAGTTGAAAAACCTAACTTAATAACATTTTTTAAAATCTTAAAATTAATTTTAAAACTATCTTTACTTAATTTAAAAGTTTTAGTTTTAGTAAAATAAATAATTGATAAAATTAAGGAAGCAATTTGACCAATAATTGTTGCATAAGCAGCTCCTTTGATGCCCCAATGAAAGCCAAAGATAAAAAGGGGATCTAAAATAATATTTAAAATAGCTCCAATAGCTGTAGATATCATTGAAAATTTTGGAGAACCATCAGCTCTTATTATTCCATTCATACTATTAGCTAACATATAAACGGGAATAGCACTTAAAATAATTACATAATAATCTCTAGCTATATCAATACTTTTAGAACTAGCTCCAAATAAAAATAATAATTGGTCTTTAAAGCAAAATCCTAAAATTAGAAAAAGAATACTAACAATAAAAGTGATAACAAAACTATTACCTATAGCTTTATCAGCCTTACTAGTATCACCTCTTCCTTGGCATAAAGATAAATAAGCAGCTGAGCCATCACCAAAACACCAAGCAAAAGCCACAGCTATAATACTAATAGGATAAACCACTCCTGTCGCGGCATTTCCTAAAAAACCTAATTCACTATTACCAATAAATATTTGATCAACTATATTATATAAAGAACTAATAAGTAATGATAAAATACAAGGCATTGAAAATTTAAATAATAATTTAGAAATCTTTTCCTCTCCTAAAAATTTGTTTTCTTGATTTTTCATAAATTCACCCTTTCCTGTCTTTAAGGCAAAAAAAGATGCGCAAAACGTCTTGTTTTTACGCATCTATTTGCTGGATCAGACTTATTAAGTTTACAACATTTTTTTAAATTTTTCAAAGCTTTTTTTCATAATTTTTTTATTTTTTTCAATAAAAAAAGCCATCAGGCTTTTAATTTTTACTATGCAGGTACAACTGTAATTGTTCCTTCAAGTTGAGCATTCATAGATGCATTTTGAGCTTCAACACTAGTAGCAGCATTTTTAGTATCAACAAATTCAACTACTACATAATAATATACTTCTTTTTTGTTATTAGCAGTTGCTGTAATTTGGTCTTCAAAAGTGATTTTTGATGTTCCTTGAGCTAATAACTGATCGCTACCAACTTGAGTAACACTGCTGTCGTTTTCTTTTTTTAAATCAGCATAGTCTTTGGTACATTCTTCATAGAATTTTACAGTATTTTCACCAGGACTAACTTCTTCACCAGTAAAATCTCCTTCAGTTGCTTTACCACTAGTATGGTGACAACCAAAATAATCATTACCACCATTTTCATTTTTGGTTACAGCTGTAATTTGTGAATCGCTTTTATAAACGGAAACTTTGATTTCATTGGCAGCATAAGTATTATTGGTAACATCATATTGAATAGCAATATCAGTTGTTGAATTTTTTGAACCTTGCTCATTATCAGCTGTTACCATTAAAGCAGCAATTTCTTTATGACCAGGATATACATCAGTTGCAGTAAATTGTCCAGCTGAACCATCAACACTAGCAACGATAGTTGAACTTGCTACTGAACCAGCGGTTAAACTAGTCTCACCAGTATCACCACCTGTTTCACGGTTATCTTGAACAGTTGCTGTGAAAAACGCAAAAGTCGCACCAATAACAGCTACTAATAAAGTAGCAACAGCTATCACTGTTAATAGCACCATATTTTTCTTTTCCATTTCTTTTATTCTCCTCTCTATTATAAATAATAACAAAAGCTATTAATTTTTTCAATATTTTTTCTTGCTTTTTGACATATATTTTTAGTCAAAATAAAAAAGCCTAAGGCTTTTAAATTTCTACTATGCAGGTTCAACAGTAATAGTTCCGTTTAACTGAGCATTCATAGATGCGTTTTGACCATTAGTATCAGTTGATGTTGCATTATTTACAAATTCAATAACAACATAATAGTATACTTGTTTTTGAGTTCCTTGTGTAGCAACAATTTTGTCTTCAAAAGAAATATCTTTAGTAGCTTGCTTTAAAGTTTGAGCTGTTCCAACAAGAGTAGCACTAGCACCAGTTAAAGCTGTTTCATCTTTGTCGCATTTTTCATAAAATTTTCTTGAACCTTCTGGAATTTCCATTTCAGCTGTAATATCAGGTTTGGTTAATTCTTCACTTACGTGATGACAACCAAAGAAATTATTATTACCATTTTCATCTTCAGCATTTGATACAGCTTCTATTTTTGAATCATCTTTACGATAAACTGAAACTTTAATTTCATCATCAGCATAAGTGTTAGTAGTAATATTGTATTTAATAGCAATATCAGTTGATGAATCTTTTTGACCTTGTTCATTATCAGCTGTTACCATTAAAGCAGCTACTTCTTTATGACCAGGATAAACATCAGCTACTGTAAAATGACCAGCTGAACCAGCAACACTAGCAACGATAGTTGAACTTGCTACTGAACCAGCAGTTAAACTAGTTGCTCCTGTATCACCACTTCCTGAACGGTTATCTTGAACAGTTGCAGTGAAGAACGCAAAAGTCGCTCCAATAACAGCTACTAATAAGGTAGCAACAGCAATAACTGTTAATAGCACCATATTTTTCTTTTCCATTTCTTTACTCTCCTCTCTATTATAAAGATTAGCAAATCTTAAACTTTTTTTCAAGTATTTCACTTAATTTTTTTTAAAAATATTCAGCTATAAATTGTTTTTTTACTATCTTATAATTTTTAATAATTTCTTCTAATATTTTATCTTCAATTAATTTATTTTCTAAATAATAGTTTATTCTTTTATAAAAAAATTCTTCTATAATATTAAATATTTCTTTAACTTCATTACTATCTATTTTTTTAGCATTTAAATTATTAATAAACAATCGATCTAATTGTTCACAAAATAAACGATATGCTCCATTACCCATAAAGAAATCAAATTTTTCATCAATATATAATGGATTAAAAATAATTCCATATAAAAAATCATTTACTTTACCATTAAAGATACTAAAACCTTTTTGATAAATCTTTTGATAGTTAATCGATGTATTAGCAAAAGATGCTATAAAAAGTCTAGTAATAGTTGTAAATTTTAAGTAACTTGTTTTATTAACTTTAATATGCCAATTAACATAATTAGTATTTAAAATTTTATCTATTTGTCCATTATTAATCATTATACATATTAAATCAATCATTGTTTCGTTAAATAATTTGCCATAATAATGTTGATTAATTAAATTACCATTTTCATCTTTTTCAGCAATCAAACCCATATTATTACTAAGATAAATATTATTTTTAACAATTACTTTATTTTTTAATTCACTTAAAATATCAATAAAACAATGGGTAAATTCGTGGATTCCTTGATATTCTAACCAGTCGTATTGCTTTTCAAAAACATTTTTATAACCCCACATCTCAATATAGATTTTATCATTTTTTTTAAAACATCTACCCGGTCTTTTATAATTTAGAGTTTTAGTTTCTTTTCCATTAGGATAGATTCTTATCATTTCAACTCTTCTATTAAATTCTTTTTTAAAAGCTTCAATTAATTCTAAATTATTCCCTAAAATAAAAGAAGACATCTTATTAAAAGAATTTATAATTAACTGTTTATCTAAATTACATTCATAATAATACTTTGTCATATAATTAGTATATCAAAAAATAAAATTAAAAAAAAGGAAATATGAGCCTTATTACCTTCCATCAAAAATTATTTTTCCTTATGTTAAGGAGTATGATAGTCAAAATTTTTAAAAAGAAATATAATAAGAATAACTTTAAGTTTACAAGTTTTTTCTTTGGTGGAAGGTAATAAAGCTCATATTGATTAAATCAATATGATAATGTCAAAATTCTTGAAATTCAATACGGATAAAATTAAGCAAAAATAGCTTTATTGCCTAATCTAAGGGCATCACTGATGGTTACTAAAAATTCGGAATTAGTAGGTTTAGCTCGATCAAAATCAATACTATGGCCAAATAATTTATTCATAATTCCATAATCTCCTCTTGTCCAAGATACTTCAATCGCGTGTCTAATAGCTCTTTCAACTCTTGAGGCAGTGGTGTCGTGTCTTCTAGCTATCTCTGGATATAAATTTCTAGTAATTCCTCCAATAAAATCAGTATTTTGATATAAAAGTAAAATTCCATCTCTTAAATATTGATAACCTTTTATTTGAGAAGGTACACCTAAATTATGTAACAATTCACTAGTTTTCAATTCTAAGTCATCATTTATTTCTTTAAAAGAGGAACATTCTAATAAATCAATAGCTCTTTTTTCTAAAGAATCTAAAGAAACTGGTTTTAACATATAATAATCAACGTGATATTTTTTAATCATTTTAATCGTATATTCTTCAATGAAACTTGATAAAACGATTACTTTCTTTTTGATGTTTTCTTTCTTCATCTCTTCTAAGATGGCTACACCATCCATTCCCGGCATTATAAAATCTAAAAAGATTATATCAATGTCCTTATTGGTCTTTAAATAGTCAATTACTTCATTTCCATTATGGATAACTTTGGTAACTTCAAGTACTTCATTTTCTTTAAAATGTTCTAAGACATTATTGGTAAACTCCTTATTATCATCTACTACTAATGCTTTAAATTTTTTCATTTTCTTTTCCTTTCTAGTACTTCCTATTTACAACACCCAAGAAAATGATAACAAATATTATGTCAAATTAC
>CANQZH010000012.1 GCA_947628245.1 uncultured Bacilli bacterium
ATAAATGGTTATTAATTAGTTGCTCACATTTTTTCGCACTATTTAACGATAAGTCTTCTATATCATTTATTGATAAACTGTTTTCATTAACTAATTGAGCAAATTTTTCTTCCATTTCAATTATATTATTATTTAATTCTTTTATTATATCCATAATTATATTACACACCTTTACTATAATTAGTATAGCACTCGATGTGTTTTACCTGCGAAAAAAATTTACACCCCTTAGTTTTAAATTAATTTGACAAGTAGCTAATAAATATGATATAATCTTATCTTCACTTGAAGGAGTGTGATATTATGGATTATACATATGGAATTATTATTAAACATCCTAAGAGAGAAAACTATGGTTTTCCTTATCCATCATTAGAAAATGTTGATGAAATAATGACTTCTAATCCTAAAGAAGAATTATTAGCTAATATTAAAGAAGCTAACATTATTCCTTATTTAAATGATGAAAGTGATATTGCTGTAGGAATTATTCAAGATAAAAAGTGGATAGAACGTAAAATAGTGCCTACTATAACTGATTCGTTTATTTTAAATTATCCATTTGTTAAAGTCTTTTTAACAAATCCTCAAGAATATTCTACATATTTAATAAATCAGTTAAATTATTTAGTAGATAAAAAATATATTTCTTTAAAATTAAAAGAAGCTATTTTAGCTTTAAAGAAATCGCCTAATGAATTTATTAATTTATATGAAACTTTAGATTATAGTGAAAAAAGATTAATAAAATATACTTTAAATAAAGGTTTTGATTTAAAACAAATTTGTAAAGATAATAAGCAAATGGTTCTTCAAAGAATTAAAGATGATGATAGTAAAAATTAGATATATTATTATCTTTTTTTCTTTACAAAATCTATATTAAATTTTATAATAAATTTCATTATTAAGGACGTGATAACATGATGAAAACTTTACCAGTTATTTTATTAAAAGGTTTTGTTTTACTTCCTAAAGAAGAAGTTAAAATTGAACTTAATAATGAATTATCGCGTAGAATAATTATGTTAAGTGGTAAAAGTTTTGATAGTCAAATTATCATTGTCTCACCTAAAGATACTTTAGAAGAAACTCCTGATGTTAGTGATCTTCCTAAAGTTGTTGTATATGGTACTATTTTAAGTAAAATGGAATTACCTAATGGTCATTTAAGAGTTAAAATTTTAGGTCAAAAACGGGTTAAAGTTAAAAAATATTTTAATGAAATTGATGATGAAAATGTTTTAAAGTGTAATTGTGAAGAATTAAAAAAATCTAAGGTTGATTTAGCTTTAGAAAGTGCTTTAAAAAGAAAATTACAAACTATTTTAAAAAAATATGTTAATTTAAATCCTAGTTTATCTAATACTATTTTTGGGTTAATTAATAATCGACAATCTTTAGAAGAAATGACTGATTTGATTGTTAGTTTTATGTCTTTAAGTATGGATAAAAAGTTATTTTATATGCAAGAAGTTAGTAGTCAAAAAAGAGCTAATTATTTATTACAAGATTTAAATTATGAAATTGAAGTTTTAAAATATGATCAAGAATTAAATGATTCTTTGCAAAAAGGTTTAGATGAAAATCAAAAAGAATTTATTTTAAGAGAAAAATTAAAAGAAATTAAGAAAGCTTTAGGAGAAGAAAATGAAAAGAAAGTAGAAGCTAATGAATGGTTAAATAAATTAGCAACTTTAAATTTAGATTCTAAAACAGTTACTAAAATTAAAAGAGAAATTAATAAGTATGAACAAATGAATGATTTAAGTCCTGATGCTTCTTTTATTAGAAATTATTTAGAAACTTTTTTTGCTTTACCTTGGCATAAATTTTCTTATGATGAAAATGATTTAGATCGTATATTAATTAATTTAAATAAAACACATTATGGTTTATCGGAAGTAAAGAATCGGATTATTGAGTATTGTGCTGTTAAAAAACGTAATCCTAATTTAAGAAGTCCTATTATTTGTTTAGTTGGGCCTCCAGGTGTTGGTAAAACGACAATTGCAATGTCGATTGCTAAAGCTTTAAATAAAGAATTTTATAAAATAAGTGTTGGAGGATTAAATGATGCTTCCGAATTATGTGGTAATCGAAGAACTTATATTGGTTCAGGTCCAGGGAAAATTATGGAAGCAATGATTAAGTGTGGAACTAATAATCCAGTTTTATTAATTGATGAAGTTGATAAAATGGTTAAAGATTATCACGGGGATCCAGCTAGTGTTTTATTAGATGTTTTAGATTATCCCCAAAATCAAACTTTTATTGATCATTATATTGAAGAACCATTTGATTTAAGTAATGTTTTATTTATTTTAACGGCTAATGATTTAACTAAAATACCGATTGAATTAAAGGATCGTTTAGAAATTATTGAAGTATCTAGTTATACTTTATATGAAAAAATAAATTTAGCTAAAGAATATTTATTACCTAAAATTTATGAAGAATATGGAATTGATGCAAAAGAATTAACTATTGCTGATGGGGTAATTTCTTCGATAATTAATCATTATACAAAAGAAGCTGGAGTTCGTGATTTAAAAAGAAAATTAGAAACTTTAGTAAGAAAAATATTAACTAAAAGTATTAAGAGTAAGAAAAAATTAGCAATGAGTATAACTGAGAAAGATTTAAAAAAATATTTAGATATTTTCTTATATGAAGAAGAAATTTTACCTAAAACGCAGGAAGCTGGATTAGTTAATGCTCTTGCTTGGACTAGTGTAGGTGGTAGGGTTTTACCAATTGAATCTTGTTTATTTAAAGGCAATGGTAAATTACAAATGAGTGGTTCTCTTAAAGATGTTATGAAAGAATCAATTATGGTTTCCTTGGATTATTTGAAAAGTCATTATGAACAAACTAGTGATTTAGGGGAATATGATTTGCATATTCACGCGATTGATGGGGCAACTCCTAAAGATGGTCCTAGTGCTGGTGTTGCAATTGTTACTTCATTACTTAGTTTAATTATGAAAAAAAATATTGCTCAGACGATTGCTTTTACAGGTGAGATTACTTTAAGAGGTGATATTTTACCAGTTGGGGGAATTAAAGAAAAATTAATTGGGGCTTTTAATAGTGGAATTCATACGGTTTATTTACCTAAAGAAAATAATAAAGATTTAAAAAGTGTTCCAGAATATGTTTTAGATAATTTAGAAATTATCTTAGTAAGTAATTATAGTGAAATATATAAAAAATTATTTAAAGAAAAAAAATAGGTTTGGATACCTATTTTAATTTTTTAGCTTCACGGGCTGTAATAATTACTTTCTCGCCGTTAATTGTTTTCTTTTGTTTATTTGGTTTTTGACGAGTTTTAGTAGCATTTAATGCTTTACTTCTACTATTTACTGTTTTAGGTTTTTTAGTTGTTAATACTTTAGTCATAATCTCACCTCCACGTTTTCTTTTTCTTGTAAAATTTTAACATTATTAAGTAGAGAAGTCAATTAAATTATTTCTTGCTTTATAGACATTTGGCAAGAATTTTAGTACAATTAATTTAAGGTGGGTGATATTTGTGAAAATACCTCTTAGAGTTGTTAGTGATTATTCTTTATTAAAGAGTTTAATTAGCCTACCTAAATTAATAACTTTTTTACAAAATAAAGATATAAATATATGTGGTCTTTGTGATGATAATTTATATGGGGTTATGGAATTTTATGATTTATGTATTTCTAATAATATTAAACCGATTATTGGTTTAAAGGTTCCTTTTTTAACCCTTTCTTTATCAATGTATGCTAAAAATTATAATGGTTATCAAAATTTGCTTAAAATTCATACGAAAATGCAAATTAATGAAAATTTGGCTAATTTAGAAAAAGAAGATTTTAATGATTTACTTATTGTGATGGATGCTAATGATTTAAACAGTTATGATACGATTAAGACTTTTTTTCTTGAAGAAAATTTATTTATCGCGTATGTTAATGATACGGAGAAAAGAAATGCTTATTTAAAAACTAATAATTTGGTATATGCTCCTTATATTAAGTGTTTTAAAAGGGAAGAGACTAAGGGTTTAGATTTATTAAAAGCAATTGATTTAAATGTTACTTTAGATGAAGTTTTGGAAACTAATTATCAGTATCAAACAATGGAAAATTTTTTAATGGAAGATGAGGATAATCTTCATTTTGCTAATCTTTGCAAGTTAGTTATTCCAAAAGATAAACGTTATATACCACATTATGATGATAAAATTAAAGATTCTTATGCGTTTTTAAAGGCTTTAGCTAATAAAGGTTTAGCTAAACGGTTAAATAATTATGTTAGTAAAGAATATATTAATCGGTTAAATTATGAGTTACAAGTTATAAATAAAATGGGTTTTGTTGATTATTTTTTAATTGTTTATGATTATGTTAAATATGCTAAAACTAATAATATATTAGTAGGGATGGGTAGAGGTTCAGCTGCTGGTTCACTAGTTAGTTATACTTTAGGAATTACGGATGTTGATCCTTTAAAATATCATTTATTATTTGAGCGATTTTTAAATCCAGAACGGGTTACAATGCCGGATATTGATATTGATTTTGAAGATACTAAAAGAAATCAAGTTGTTAATTATGTTAAAGAAAAATATGGGTTTAATAATGTAGCTAATATTATTACTTTTGGAACTTTAAAATGTAAACTTGCTATTCGTTCGGTTTGTAAAGCTTTAAAGGTTCCTAATGATTTAATGGAAAGTTTTGCTTCTTTGATTGATGCTAACGTAGATTTAAAAACTAATTTACAAAATCCTAAAATTAAAAAATTATTGATGAATGAAGATTTATTAAGAGAAGTTGTGAGTTTATCGTTTTTAATTGAAGGTTTAAAAAAACATATATCTACTCACGCGGCTGGGGTAGTAATTAGTAGTGTGCCTTTAGATGAAGTAATTCCAGTTTATTTAAATAATAATGAATTAGTAACGGGAGTTAGTATGAATTATTTAGAGGAATTAGGGTTAATTAAAATGGATTTTTTAAGTATTAAAAATTTAACAATTATTGAAAATGTTTTAACTTTAATTAAAGAAAATACTAATCAAACTTTAAATTTAAATCAAATTGATTATAATGATCCTAAAATTATTGAAATGTTTCGTAAAGGGGATACAATTGGGATTTTTCAATTTGAAAGTGAAGGTATTAAAAATTTTTTACGAAAATTAAAACCTCAAAATTTTTTAGATATTGTAAGTGCTATTGCTTTATATAGACCTGGTCCAATGAATAATATTGATACGTTTATTAATCGAAAAAATGGAAAAGAAGCAGTTACTTATTTGCATCCTAGTTTAGAACCAATTTTAAAAGAGACGTATGGCATTATTGTTTATCAAGAGCAGATTATGCAAATTTTAGTTTTGGTTGGAGGGTATTCTTATGCTGAAGCTGATTTAATTAGAAGAGCAATGAGTAAGAAGAAAAAAAAGATTATGGAAGAAGAGCGAACTAAATTTATTAATAAAGCTACTATAAATGGTTATAGTAAAGGAGTTGCTAATGATATTTATGATTTGATTGTTAGGTTTGCTGATTATGGTTTTAATAAATCTCATTCGGTTAGTTATGCTTTAATTGGGGTTCAAATGGCTTATTTGAAATGTTATTATCCTCTTTATTTTCTAGCTAATTTACTTAATATGGCAATTAATAGTATTGTTAAGACGAAAGAGTATATGACTTTAGCTAAATCTTATAAAATTAAGTTTTTACCACCTAGTGTAAATAGTAGTAAAGATACTTATTTAATTGAAGGGGCTTGTTTAAGAATTCCTTTAACGCTCATTAAAAATTTAGGAATAGAAGCTGCTAAAAGTATTATTAAAGAAAGAGATAATGGTCCATATCTAGATTATTTAGATTTTGTTTCAAGAACTTATGGAAAAAGTGTTAATAAAAAAACAATTGAAGCTTTAATAACCGCGGATGCTTTAAGAGAATTTAAATTAAATCATAATACTTTAAGAGCTAATCTTGATAAAGCTTTAGATTATGCTTCCTTAGTTAGTGATCTAGCAAGTGAATTTGTTTTAAAACCGGAGATAATAAGAGAAAATGATTCTAGTTTAGAAGAAAAAAGAAAAGAAGAGTATCTTACTTATGGTTTTTATATTAGTAATCATCCAGCTAGTTCTTATCAAAAAGAAATTATGAAAATAGAAAATATTAAAGAATATTTTAATCAATATGTTAAATGTGTTGTTTTAATTGAAAGTATTAAAAAAATTAAAACAAAAAATAATGATGATATGGCTTTTATTGTGGCTAGTGATGAAACGGGAATAAGTAATTTTGTAATATTTAATAATGAAATGGTTAAAGCTCCTTTATTTAAAGTAGGAGATTTAATAATGGTTAATGGAAGAGTTAGTAAAAGGTTTGCTGAGTATCAAATAAATATTAATAATATGCAAATTTTAAAATAATTTATGATATAGTATTAAAGGAGATGTTGGAGTATGCCAAAAGATTTAACTAATTTTTTACAATTTCTTAAAATAGATAATTTAGATGATTTTAGATTAAGTAATGTTTTAAAAGTTAAAGTTTATAAAAAAGAAAATAGAATAGATATTGATTTAGAAAATCCTCGTCCTTTTTCTTATAGTACTTTACATAAATTAATTAAAGCTTTAAAGAATGCTAGTAATGAAGAGATGAAGTTATCAATTCATTTTATTTATGATGAAGTAACTAATGATGATGTTTTATTATATATTAAAGATTATTTAAATGATTTAAAGAGTAGAAAACCATCTTTAAGTGGAATAAGTGATGAGATTAAAATTGATGAAGATGTCGTTACTTTTGAAGTAGGAAGTAATTTAGAAGAAAATGAAATTAAAAAAGAAAGTAAAAATTTACAAAAAGAATTAATGGCTTTTAGTTATGGAGAATATGAAATTACGACTTTTTTAAATCAAGAAATTTTAAAAAATGTTAAAGAAGAGATTAATGAAGCTAAGAAAAATATTAATTATGAAGTTAAAGAAGCTAAAATTGAGGGTAATTTAATAATGGGAAGAGAAATTACTTGTGAGACTTCTATTATTAATAATGTAGTTGGAGAAAGTAAAAATGTTGCTTTTGAGGCTTATATTTTTGGGATTGATTGTTTAGAAAGAGAAAATATTAATATTATTACGTTAAAGATTAGTGATAAAACTAATTCGATGTTAGCTAAAATATTTAAGAAAGATAAGAATGAATATTCGTTAATTAAAAAAGAGTTAAAAGAGGGAAAATGGTATAAGTTTTATGGTAATGTAGAATATGATAATTTTGCTAGAGATTTTGTTTTAGCAATTCGTTCTTTAGAAAAGATTGATTCTAAAGATAGTCCAGTTATTGATGAATCAGAAGAAAAAAGAGTAGAATTACATTTACATACTATGATGAGTGCAATGGATGGGGTAACTCCTTTTGAAGAAAAAGATCCAAATAATGTGGTTTTATATGCAGCTAATATGGGACATAAAGCTGTTGCGATAACTGATCATAACTGTGTTCAATCTTTTCCGGAAGTTTTTCATACGGTAAGTCATTTAAATAAAGGTAAAGAAGAAAAAGACCATTTTAAAGTTTTATATGGGGCTGAGATGAATATTGTTAATGATGATGTGGATATTGTCTTTAATAATAAAACTTATAATTTACTAGAAGATACTTTTGTGGTTTTTGATACGGAAACTACAGGTTTTTATGCTGGTAGTGATACGTTGATTGAAATTGGAGCAGTTAAGATTTGTAATGGGAAGATTCTTGATCGTTTTGATGAATTAATTGATCCGGAAAGACCAATTCCTAAAAAGATTACGGATTTAACTTTTATTACGGATGAAATGGTTAAGGGTTGTGAAAAAGAAAGTGTTGTAGTTAAAAAGTTTTTAGAGTGGGCTCTAGATTACCCAATGGTTGCTCATAATGCTAAGTTTGATATTTCCTTTATGAGTGCAGCTTGTAAAAAATATGATTATGGAGAGTTTAATAAAACGGTTGTTGATACGATGAGTATTGCTAGAATTATGCATCCGGAATGGCCTAATCATAAACTACAAACTTTAACTAAAAAATTAGATGTTCCTTGGGATGAAGATAAACATCACCGGGCTGATTATGATGCAGAGGGAACCGCTTTAGCCTTTTATAAAATGGCTAAGTCATTAAGTGATCAAAATACTTATACTACTGATGAATTATTAAGTTTAGTAAATGTTGATGATTTAGTAAGGTTTAGTTATCCTTTTCACGCGGTGTTGTTAGCTAAAAATAAGGAAGGTTTAAAAAATTTATTTAAGATTGTTTCAATTGCTAATACTAAATATTTATATAAAAATGAACAACCTAAAATTCCAAGAAAAGATATTATTGAACTTAGAAAAGGACTTTTAATTGGGTCTGGGTGTATTAATGGGGAAGTTTTTGAGTCTTCTATTGGTAAAGAAGATGAAGAAATTGTTAATATGATGAGTTTTTATGATTATATTGAAGTTCAACCTCCTTCTGTTTTTGCTCATTTAATAGGCAATGAAAGAAAATTTGCTACGTTAAATGAAGCCCAAGAGTTTTTAAAAAGAATTATCAGGGTTGCTAAAGAAGCTGGAAAACCAGTCGTGGCAACAGGGGATGTTCATAATTTAAAAAAAGAAGATAAAATTTATCGGGATATTATTGTTAATCAAAAATTTAATGGTAAGTTACATCCTTTAAATAGAAGAGGAATTGAGGTTCCTAATATGTATTTAAAGACAACAGCTGAGATGTTAGAAGAATTTGCTTTTCTAGGGGATGATTTAGCTTATGAAATTGTGGTTACTAATTCTAATTTAATAGCAAATATGTGTGAAGAAATTGAAGTTATTCCAAATACTAATGGTATTCCTTTTGCTCCTGTTATTCCAGATTCCCAAATGACGGTTACTAAAATGGTTTATGATAAAGCTAAAAGTTGGTATGGTGATCCTTTACCTCATCATTTAGAAGAGAGAATTGCTCTTGAACTTTATGGGGCTGGTTTTATTGAGGCTGTTAAGAATAATGCTGGTGATGATGAAGAGGCAATATATAAAAGAATGCACGAGGTTGTCTTAAAAGGACCTGATGCTGTTTGTAATGAAATTTATGAGTCTTTGCGTAAGAAAGATTTAGAATCAACTGATGAAGAATTAAAGACTAAGGCTAAAAAAACAATGACAGCTATTATTGGAGCTAATTTTGACGTTATTTATTTAATTGCCCAAAAGCTGGTAAAACACTCGAATGATGAAGGCTTTTTAGTTGGTTCTCGTGGTAGTGTTGGTTCATCTTTTGTAGCTAATTTAATGGGAATAACGGAAGTTAATGCTTTGTCACCACATTATCGTTGTCCAAAATGTCAGCATAGTGAATTTGAAGATGATAATGGAGAATCTTTAGGTAATAATTATAAATGTGGTTATGATTTGCCTGATAAAAAGTGTCCTAAATGTGGTACTTTAATGGGTAAAGAAGGTCACGACATACCTTTTCAAACTTTCTTAGGTTTTAATGCTGATAAAGTTCCAGATATTGATTTGAATTTTTCGGATTTAAATCAAGCAAGTGCTCACGAATATACCAAAGTTTTATTTGGTGTTGATAATGTTTACCGGGCTGGTACTATTGGAACGGTTGCCGAGAAAACCGCTTATGGTTATGTAAGAGGTTATTGTGAAGCTAAAAATATAATGATGCGTAATGTAGAAATTGAACGTTTAGCCAAAGGTTGTACGGGAGTTAAAAGAACTACTGGTCAACATCCAGGAGGAATTGTTGTTATTCCGGGTTATAAAGAAGTTTTTGATTTTACACCTTTTCAATTTCCATCAGAAGATCCATCTAAAGCTTGGCGAACAACTCATTTTGATTATCACGCGATTGATGAATGTGTTTTAAAACTAGATATCTTAGGTCATACTGATCCAACTCAACTTAGAATGATTCAAGATTTAACAGGTGATGATATAACTAAAGTACCTTTAGATGATAAAGAGACAATGTCAATTTTTACTTCAACTAAAGCTTTAAAAGTTAGTAAAGAACAAATTATGTGTGAAACTGGAACTTTAGGAGTTCCTGAATTTGGAACACCTTTTACGATTCAATTAGTTAAAGATACTAAACCAACTACCTTTGCGGAATTAGTTAAAATTGCCGGACTTGCGCACGGGACTGATGTATGGCTTGGTAATGCTCAAGAATTAATTGAAAAGAAGGTTGTACCTTTTAGTAAAGTTATTGGTTGTCGTGATGATATTATGGTTGAACTTATCTATGGGGGATTAGAACCTTTTAAAGCTTTTAAAATTATGGAGTTTGTAAGAAAAGGTAAGGCCAGTAAAGATCCAGCTACTTGGGCTGAGTATAAAAAAATTATGGAAGATGCTAAAATTCCTAAATGGTTTATTGATTCTTGTTTTAAGATTAAGTATATGTTTCCTAAAGCTCACGCGGCTGCTTATGTAATGTCTGCTTTTCGAATTGCTTGGTATAAAGTTCATAAACCTTTAGTTTATTATGCAACTTATTTTTCAACAAGATTTACGGATTTTGATATTGAAAGTATGTTAAAAGGTTATGATGCTATTAAAGCTAAGATGATGGAAATTCAAGGAAAAGGTTATGATGCAACTAATAAAGAACAGTCGGTTTTAGAAACTTTAAAACTTGCTTTAGAAGCTTCAGCTAGAGGAGTTAAGTTTAAATGTATTGATATTAAAAAAAGTGATGGTAATAATTTTATAATGGATGAAGAAGAAAATGCTTTAATTTTACCATTTAGAAGTTTAGATGGATTAGGGGATGCAGTTGCTACGAAAATTATTGAAGAACGTAATCAAAAACCATTTTACAGTGTTGAAGATTTTCAAAATCGTAGTAAAGCTAATACAACAACAATTGATAAAATGCGAACTTTAGGTATTTTTACAGGAATGCCTGAAACTAGTCAATTAAGTTTATTTTAAAAGGTGTATTAAAAATGAAAGAAAGTACTGATAAAAATAATTAAAAGTATTATTAGAAAGTTTGGAAGTTTAAAAAAATATTGTACATTTTGTAGGTAAATTTTACCCATACATTAGTTTAAAAAGATAGAGATGTGAAAAACAATAATTTATTCATCCAAAGAATTTTAAAAAAATTTGCTTATATTAGTAATGAATTGAAAATAATTGAAGAAGTTTAAAAAACTTCTTCCTTTAATTCATATTACGATAACAAACTGGTTTTTTAGTGACTTTTAAAAGAATATTTAGTATAATCTTCTTAAGAAAGTGGGCTTAAGTAATGAAAAAAATACCGTATGGCATAATAAATTTTAAGACGTTAATTGAAGAAGATTATTTTTATGTAGATAAAACAATGTATTTAGAAAAATTGGAAAATATAGGAAAAACTTTATTTTATTTAAGACCAGGAAGATTTGGCAAAAGTTTATTTGAAAGTATGATGTATTATTACTATGATATAAATAGTAAATCTTTGTTTGAAGAATTATTTAAAGAATTATATATATCTAAAAATCCAACTAAAGAAAAAAATAATTATTATATCTTAAAATTTGATTTTTCAGGTATTGAAACAGCTGATAAAAATAATAATGATTTAGCTAATATTTTTAAGAAAAAAGTTATATTAGGAATAGAGGGCTTTAATAATCATTATGATACAAAGATAAAAATAAATGAAGAAGAAAATGCATCTGAAATAATGGGAAGTTTTATTAGAAAGTTTGAAAGTTTAAAATTAGAACATAAATTATATATATTAATAGATGAATACGATAATTTTACAAATGCTATATTAGAAGGAGATACGAAACGTTTTAAAAGTGTTGTAGGAAATGAGGGTGCTATTAAAACCTTTTATGCTGTAATAAAAGAATATATAGGATTAGGAGTAGTAGGAAGATTTTTTGCAACAGGAATATGTCCAGTAACATTGGATAGTATGACAACTGGTTTTAATATAGCAACTGATATTTCAACAGATATAAGAGTTAATAGTATGATAGGTTTAACTCATAGGGAAGTAAAAGATTTAATAAATAAAGTAGTAGAAGAAAAAGATAGGGAAGAAATATATAATTTAATGATACGTAATTATGATGGATACTTATTTAATAAAAATGCCGATGAAAGAGTTTTTAATGCAACTTTAGTTATGTATTTATTAAATTATTATGAAGCATTTAAAAAAATACCTGAAGAATTAATGGATAAAAATATCGTATCAAATTATGGAAAAATTGGAAAACTATTAAAATTAAAAGAAAATGATTATTATAATGAAATAATTGATGAATTATTAAAAAATGATGAAATAACTGGAGAATTACAAAATAATTTTAATTTAGAATTAGATATAAGTAAAAATGATTTAATAAGTTTATTATATTATTTTGGCTATTTAACAATAGGCGAAGATAGTTTTGGCTTAATAAGATTTAAAGTACCAAATAAAGTAATGAAAGAGGCCTATAACAATTATTTTATTGAACTATTAAAAATAGCAAATATTCAAATAGATTCAGTTAAGATAAGAGATATAATAGAAGAAATAGTAATGGAAAATAAAATAGAAAAGTTAAGTAGGTATGTTGAAGAAATATTAAAGTTAAGTGATAATCGAATTTTTATGAAATTTGATGAAAAATATATAGAAGTAATTTATTTTTGTTTATTAATGAAAAATAATTATTTTGATGTATATACCGAATATCCTAATAAAAATGGTTATATCGATGTTTATTTAAAAAGTAAAAATGA
>CANQZH010000013.1 GCA_947628245.1 uncultured Bacilli bacterium
TAGGTGAAACTGGTGCGACTGGACCTACTGGGCCAATTGGTGAAACTGGTGCGACTGGGCCTACAGGACCTACTGGATTAATTGGTGAAACTGGTGCAACTGGACCTACTGGACCTACTGGGCCAATCGGTGAAACTGGTGCGACTGGGCCTACTGGACCTACCGGGCCAACTGGACCTGCTCCTGCTTTAACTGCTACAGCTTCAAGTGTTTTACCTGATGATCCTGCTGAAGCTACTATTGTTGATCAAGGTGATGGAAGTTATCAATTAAATATGCAAATTCCTCAAGGCCCTACTGGACCAGCAAATGGTTTAAATGCATATGGTGAAGTATATCGTTCTACTAATCAAACTTTAACTTCTGCTGATACTACTCCAGTAGCTGTTGATTTTGACCAAGCTGGTGAAAGTGTTGATGTTAATACTGCTACCCCAAATACTATCACTATTGAAGAAGCTGGTAATTATTTAATCAGTTATACTGCTGTAATAAATAATCAAGCTGCTGAAGCTACAACTGTAACTGTTAATAATGCTGGTAATACAATTGATAGCTTAACAACTGTTATAACACCTCAAGCAAATCAAGATACGACATATACTAATATGGGAATTGTTCCTCTAGCAGTTGGTGATACTTTAACATTAAATGTTGCCGGCGCTACAACTTTAAATGGTACTTTAAATAATGCCTCATTAACCGTTACTAAACTTAATTAAATTTTAACTTACTCCATTCCTTATTCTAAAATTAAAAGACTGTTTTTTGAGCAGTCTTTTTACTATTTAGAATTTTTACAAATATTATTTCTTTTTAAAATTAATTTTTTTACGTTATTCCAATATTCTAAATCTTCTTTTTGACCATTACTAATTAAATCTAAAATTTCTTTTTCAATTTCTTTAGTTTGATCATTTGATACAGGATCAGAATATTTTAAAATATCTTTTATTTCTCTAATTATTTCATTTTCTTCTTTAATATCATCTAAACTTAATAAAGAATTTTTAATAAAATCATCAATATTTTTTATTTTTTTATCATAATCTTTAATTTGTTTTTTAGAAAATACTAAACTCAAATTAATAATTATATATATAAAAGTTATTATTAAAATTACAATTAACGAATTTTTAAAATCATAATTATTTAGTTT
Source organism: uncultured Bacilli bacterium (assembly GCA_947628245.1). Classification (GTDB taxonomy): domain Bacteria; phylum Bacillota_I; class Bacilli_A; order RF39; family UBA660; genus Ventrenecus. Next base: position 1,160 of record CANQZH010000013.1, read on the forward strand.
TGTTAAAAAAGTATAAATAAATATAAAACTTATATAAATAATTGAACATAATTTTAAAGGTGCATTATTAAAATAATCTTCATTTGTTTTGTTTTTAACTAAATTGTTAAATATTAATACTATTATTAAAGCAATTGTATCACTAATTAAACAAAAGTAAAAAATCATATCATAAGGATTATTAGTAAATTTTAGATCAATATCATTTATTGTATCAGGTAAATAAATGCTATCAACATTATGTAATGTCATATTTATCTTATTTACTTCATAACCGTTAATTTTTGTTGGAATAATTATATTTTTAGCAAAACCATTATATCCAGTAATTTCAATTTTGTTATTAACATAATTATAATCATATTCTAATCTTTTATAATTAAAATCACGATAATCAGAATCATATAATATTTTTACATTAAGATTTTCATTTTCTTTTAAAGAACGACAATAATCATAATCATAACATTCTATTTCAATATCCTTAAAATCATCTTCATTTAATTCTTTCAAATTATATGAAATAACAATTTTTTTAAGATTAGTATCTTTTTTTAAAGCATCTTTAGCAATAGATACAACTGAACTATTATTAATAGAATATGGTATTGTTAAAGTTTCACTAATACCATTATAATCAGTTATTTCAATTCCCCCATTAACATAATTATAAGAAAAATATTCAATATTTACATCATTAATTTTTTCATTGTTACTTAAAACTTTAACATCTATATTTTCTTTTTTAGCATATTCTTCACTATAACTATTTTTATTAGTAACTATTGTTAAGTCTTTTTTTACATATAATAGAATACTTAAAGAACTAACTACAATAACAAAAAACACTATAAAACCAATACTAGTTATAAAATTACCTTTTTTCATTTTTAATTTATCCTTTCTCCACAATTAGAACAAAATTTAGCATCATTATCAAGTTTATATCCGCATTTAGGGCAATTATTTTGTTTCAATTTTTTTCCACAATTTTTACAAAAATTAGTATCAATTTCATTTAAAGTACCACAATTAGGGCAAGCTTTTTCACCTTCAATTTTAGTAAACGCTCCTGTTACTTGTGTACTTACTTTTTCACTTAATGGAGAAGATAGTCCACTCATCATTCCAAGTCCAACGCCAACATTAGTAAACTGACCAATAGCCTGATTTTCAGCAATTTTTTCACCAAGTTTATATCCTTTTTCATCTTGATAAGAATAACCTTCAGCATTTCTTTTGTATGCCATTGCATCACCAGTCATTTTTATTCTTTCAGCTTTTTCGCTTTCTTCAATTAACCCAATATCTTTTTTAATTTTAGCTTCAGCTACTTTAACAGATTGTTTAAAATATAATTCTTTAAATTCTAAATATTGTTTATCATCTTCTGGTTTAGCAATATTAGTTATGAAAAAATTATTTAATTTAATACCATATTCTTTAAAATCATCACTTAATTTTTGTTCTATTTCTTTACTAAATTTCTCTAACATTTGATCTATTTCAAAAATGCATATTTTTTCTTTAGTTATAATTTGAGCTATATAACTTTTAACTTTAACTAAAATTTGAGAATTAAAGAATTCATCAATACTAGCACCATCAAAATTTTTCTTCACTCCAACTAGTTTTAAAAGAATCTTTCTTGAATCTTCAATTGTAAAACGAATTTCTCCACAAGCTCCTATTGCTATTGGAAATTTATAAACTGGTTCTAAAAATTCAATTTTACTACTGGTTCCCCATTTTAATGTTTTTAAAGCTTTATCAATAAAATATACTTCACATCTAAATGAACTTTTACCACCTGTAGGTATCTGCAATAATTTTCTTAATAAAGGAATATTATTGGTTTCCAACGTATATTTTCCAGGTTCAAATAAGTCTAATGCTTTACCATTGCTAAAAAAGACAGCTTCTTGCGTTTCATAAACTATTAACTGAGAAGAATTATTAAAATTTTTCTTAGGATAACGCCATACTAAATTGTCATCATCAAACTCTTTTTTAATTACTTCAAATAAAGCCATATCATCACTCCTTACTAAGCTTTAATATTTCAACGTAATTTTTACTAATATATCCTTCTAATCCATATCTTGTTTTAATTTGAAGATATTCTGAATCTATATCATTTAAAACTGTATATATTTCATTTTGATGAACATAACCTACTACACTTGAATTACTATTTGCCTCTTTTCTTATTCTGATATATTCATTTATTACTTTAACTTGAACTTTACTATTATCAATTTCATTAGATTGAGGCAATAATTTAATTTGAGTAGTTCCATAACAGGCAATTACCATTATAATACTTATTACAATTAATATAATGTAAAGTTTTAAATTATAAGGCTTAGAATATAATTCTTCAATTTTTTTATTTTGTTCAAGTTGTTCATTTTTTTCTTCTTCATTTAACATTAAAATACTTGTTTTTAAAGACCATTTTGGTCTTATAACTAATAACAATAAATTAATAATAACAAATCCTAAAAAAATATAAGTAGGTTTGACACCATACGTAAATAAACTAAATATCAAAACATTTTCTAAAATTATATTTAATGTGTAAAATAATTTAGATATCATATGCCCTTTTTTAGATGTAAATCCAACAAAAAATGCTATAAAAGTAGATAAAGCAACAATTAACTGAATAATATAGGAAATACTAAAATCATCTAAAGAATAAAAATCATATAAATCAATAAATACCTTACTGTTTGATCCATACAATCCTATCATCCATATAGCCATTACCAAAGACAAGACAAAAGTTATTATTATAAAACCAGGATTTGTTGATATTTTATACACATTAGTTTCATAAAATTTTTCTTCTTTTTTCTTTTCTTTTTCTAATATTTGTTTAAATTTTAAAAACATTTCTTCATCAATATCATTATTTTTTTTCGTTTCACCCATAATTTTTTCAATACCGTGAATTAAATCTTGCATCGCTCCAACTTTGTCCATATTTAAACTTTGAATCATTGAAAAACTATCAGGAAGTTCATAAGCATTCATTTTACTATAAACAGGAATTAAAGTTTTGCTATTATCTTTTTTTATTATTTCTAAATAACGACTCCATTCATTTTTAACCCATACTGCTTCTAAATTTTCTTGACTCGTTCCAACAACCAACATTAATTTTGCACTATTAAGAGCTGAAAAAATATATGGTTCATATTCTGTACCTAATTTATCTTCTAAAGTTATTCTTGAAAAAAATACTTTATAATTTAAAGAAGTTAATTTTTCATAAATATCATTAGCTAAAACACTATCAATAGTTCGATTACCATTTTCATCTGTTTCTTTATAACAAATAAAAATATCATAAGGATCTTCTTTAGAAGAAATATTCAAAATTTTCTTTTGAATATTATTAATATTTTTAGCTTCAGTTTGATATAATTCTAAAGCTTCACCATAAGAATTTTTAATAATATATTTATAATCAACATCATCAAATATGGAACTAGTAATTGTTCGATGACAAGTTGGAATTTTTTTCTTAGTTTTCGGATCATCAACATATTCAACACCAAATTTACATAATAATAAACCCCAATGAGCCTCAATTTGTTCATTATCAATTTCCAATATCGTTTCATATACCCCAAATGATTTATCAAATTCATTAGCCAGTCTTAAGTTATTAGCACGATTATATAAGTTAACAATTTTTTCATCATTTAAATTTGGTAAAGTCATTACACTTTTACAATATAAACATTTGCCAGTATTAGTATTTTCAATCGGTACAATATCTCCACCACACATTTTACACTTAAAAATCATACTACACACTTCCATTAAACAAATTATAGCATAATATTTTTTAATTTACTAGCAACTATAAATGATAAATTTTTTTCTAGACTTTAAAATATTATTAAATTATAATAAAACATTAGAAAGAGGAAAATTATGAAAAATATAATATCAAAAGATTTAATTAAACAAGATGAATTTGTTAGAGAAATAGTTGATGATGAATGTGACCGATTATATGATATCGAATCATCTAGAATTATTTTAAATGGCGGAAGAGGAACAGGAAAAAGTACTTTATTAGAAAGAAATACTGAAAGAGAATTAGGTAGATTAAACAATCAAACAATTTTAATGAAATTTGATGCTGCTGGATTTATTAAAGAACCTAATGAAATATTTAATGAAGATTTTTTTAATCATTATTATGAATTATTATTTGCTAAAAAATTAGTTCTTTATATTAAAGTTAACTATCCTCTTCTTTTTAAAGCAAAGTTTTTAGAAATTAATGATGAAATAAGTAATTATCTTAATTTAACTGATGATTATATTAATAATGTACTTTATAAAGATGTCAAACTTAATAAAGTATTTAAAATTAATGAAATAGTTCCAATAATAATTGAAAGAATTAAAAAAGAGCTAAATGTTAATTATTTAAATTTAGCAATTGATCGATTTGATTGGATTAATAATGAAAGTATTACATCTCAAAAAATTTTAGAAAATTATTTTAAACATTTTCATAAAACAATTTTAAGTATTGATGATGAAACTATTAATGTAAATAATTTGACTCCTAATTATCATGTAATGAGTATTAATTATTGCTATAATATAGCTGCTGTTAAAGAAATAATTATAAGAAGAATTGATAGTGAATTTCCAATAGAGATGTTAACTGATGATGTGTGTGATTATTTAATTAAACAAACTAGAGGAAATATTTCTTTAATGCTTAATATTCTAAATGAATGGGTGTTAGATTATAAATGGGATCCTAAAAATTATAGTTTGGATTTAAGTGTTGTTAATCAAGAAATTGCTCATAATGATGCAGTTAGAAAACTTGGCTCTTTAACTAAATTTCATTTATAAAAAAAATGATATGCATTTTCCACATATCATTTTTTATTTTCTAACTAAACCGTAAACATCTTCTTCTTCAAAGAAACCTTCAATATTATTAATGTCTTTAGAATATGGATTTAATACACCATAACCTGCTACATAATAACCTTGATTAACTAAAGATTCAACTTCTTCCATTGATTTAGCTGTAATACCACTATTACCATCAGTCATAACTACAGAACAAATAACTCTTGGTAAATTATCTTTATGGATAGAAGTTTCTCCATCAGCATCTAATATTAAAGAGTATTCATCATTTTGAAGTTTAGCATCATTTGTAACATTAATTTCTGAACCAATACTTCTAATATCATCAAAAGTAATATTACTTTGTGGTAATGAAGCTTCTAGATTTTGAAGTTCAGCTTTATATGTTTCAAGTAATCCTTTTTCATCTTCAATATAACTAAGTTTACTTTCTACTTCATTTCCTTCAATACTTTGGATAGGATTATCTACTTTTTCAGTTTCATTTTCAACTGTTATAATTTCAGTTTCATTTTCTTTTTCTAATTCAGTTAAAATATCCCCTTTTAATTCTTCTTCTAATTCAATTTCATTTACTAAAGAAATTGTTTCACTTTCAGTTTCAGTCTCAGCTTTTAAATCATTTTCTAAGGCTTCTTTTTCTGATTCAATTTCATTTACTAAAGAAATTGTTTCACTTTCAGTTTCAGTCTCAACTTTTAAATCATTTTCTAAAGCTTCTTTTTCTGATTCAATTTCATTTACTAAAGAAATTGTTTCACTTTCAGTTTCAGTCTCAACTTTTAAATCATTTTCTAAAGCTTCTTTTTCTGATTCAATTTCATTTATTAAAGAATCAATTGCTTCAGTTTCACCTATACCTACTAAATTTGTTTCATATTTTGGTTCGGATTCAAAAGTAGTTGCTCCTAATCCAGCTAAAACAGTTTCATTAATACCATTTCCATATAATTTTTGATTATCAGCATTATATATATCTATTTGTTCATCTGAGTAAGAAACAGTTGTATTTTTTTGACCAAATTTATGACTTCCTACTCCGAAAGAGGTAACAGCAAGAACACCCGCTAAAAGACCTGCACCAAAACCAATTGCTCTTCTTTTAACTTTCTTATAATTATTTTCAATTTTAGCAAAATTTTCATCAGAAATTTTTACTAAAATTTTCTTAATTTTATTTATGGCAGTTGCTGATTTTTCTAAATATTCTTGACGTTCTTTATAAACTTTTCTTTCATTATTATTTCTAAGTGTTTCCATAAATAATTGTTCACTAGTTTTTTCACCAATTATTTCTGTTTTAACTAAATCATCTTTAGCTTCTTTAATTGTATTATAAACTTCATAATTGATTTTTCCTATTTCTTTTTCGCCATTTTCTTTGATTAATCTTTTATAAGCTCTTTCTTTTCTACTAAATTTTTTCAAATGTTTTTTAGCTTCTTTAACAGTTACTCTATCAGCATCAAAATGATAACTATCGATTGCAAATTCATTTAAAGATTTCCAAGTTAAGTAATCAGCTTTTTCTTTTTTAGATAATCTAAATTTATGTTTAGGCTTTTCTACTTCTTGTTCATCATTTAAATCAACATATTCAATTTTAACTTCTTCTTTATTAACTGGTATATCTTTTAAATTAACCATTTCAACTTTTACTTCTTTTTGCTTTTCACCTTTTTTAGTAATAATATCTATACGATTACTAATCATATTATCTATTTCATAATGATAATATTCAATTAAATCCCAATCATTTTGAGTATTATGATCATTTTTTAACATTTTTAAACATTGTAATTGAAAATCTTTAATAATTTTTAAAAATGAATCATTAGGATCTAAATTATTAATATTTAAACTTTCAATATTTGTAACCCAATTATAATATTCTTCTAAGTTTTTTAAAGCATTATCAGTTTCAAGAGTTTTCTCAGTATATTTTTGCATTTCATTATTAACATTTTTAATTGAATTTAGTTGAGAATCAAAATAGTAATTAATATCCCCATAAATACAATGTTCTAAATATTCTTTTATCGAATTTAATTTATTAGATACTCCACTCATATCACATATACAAGTAATATTATCTAATTTTGCTAATAATTCTAATACTTGGTTATAAGATAATCTTAAATCTTTAGAAATTTTATAATTTTGAATAAATTTTTGATAAGCCATTCTAAATTCATCTTCTTCTAAAATAGCTTCTTGACTGACAAATGTTTCACCAAGCCATTCATAACCATCAGAATAAGTAATAGAAATAGCTTTACCATATTCATTATAAATGATTGTTATACCATTAATTACTTGTAAAAAGTAAAAAGTATCATTTAAGTAAAACTTAACTCCTTTTTTAGACTTATGGATTTCCACCATTAATTTATTAGTTTTTTTATCATAATAATTAATAACTAGACTTCCAAGGTATTCACGACGAAATAGACGCTTAGAAAAGTCACGATTATTATCATTGATAATCTCCTTATAAATTTCATATATTTGTGATTTTATTGGTTTCATAAAAAAACAACCCCCTCCAAATCGTTTAATACTATACAACTTTTTAAGGCAATTGTCAACTAAAAAGTAACATAATAAAAGATAAGCACTTTTGCTTATCCTAATAATTTATCTAAGTCAACATCTCGGTCGTGTTTAATTTGTTCCCAATTTTCCGTTTTCTTAAATAAACAAATGATATTAATTGGAATCCAAGTTGCTAAGAATAATGAGAAGAAAATGATTCCTGATAAAATATTTTTACAGCTTTTCTTATTATATTTTACAACAAAGATATTCATTGCAACATTTAATAAATAGAAAATTACAAAGAATAATAATCCTGATGCATATAAATAAGAGAAGAAATCAAATAATTCAACACCACATATACTAAAAATCATTAAAACAATTGATAGTAAAAAGCCTAGAATAACCATAATTGGTGATAAATACATTATAAACATATCAAAACAAGCTATTCGACCAGTTTTAAAAAATTGTTTTAATAAATCTAAACCATAAATTCTTAAACAACTATAAGTACCACTTGTCCAACGTTTACGTTGTTTCCAACTTGCCCAGAAACCTTGAGGATGTTCATCATAAGTAATAGCTTCTTCAACAAACGCTACTTGAATACCTCTTAAGGCACATTGGCCTGTAAACTCGGAGTCTTCGGTAATAGTTCTAGTATGAAATCCTTTAGCTACAACATTTTTCTTTACCATAAAACCAGTACCATTAATAGCTGCAGATCCAGAATAATTCATTCTAGCTCGATTAAAGAAGAAATTTTGGATAAAATAGAATAAAGTATATGAACCAGTTAACCAGTTATCTCCCATATTTTTAGCATCACGAAATCCTTGAGCTACTTCAACTCCTTCACATAAAGCATCATTCATTCTTGCTAAAAAATCTGGATGTACTAAATTATCAGCATCAAAGATAACAAAGGCATCTAAATCATCTCTTTTAACCAACTTTTTAAAAGTATCTTCTAAGGCATCACCTTTTTGTTTAACCGGAACATTACAATGAATAATTGTTGCTCCAGCTTCACGCGCTACCTTCTCAGTATTATCAGTACAGTTATTAGGTACGACAAATATTTCAAATAAACGACTAGGATATCTTTGCTTTTGTAAACTCTTTATTAAAGCTGGAATAACTTTTTCTTCATTACGTCCGGCAATAACAATCCCAAATTTATATTTAGGTTTATGTCTACCAAACATACTTTTATGATAGTTTTTAAAACCAAATAAACCCGTAATAGCAAAATACATACCATAAATAAAGGTTAATGCAAAGAAAATATAATATAATATCACCATTTTAATCACCTACTTTAATTCTTTCTAAAATTTCATTTTGAGAAATTCCTAAATTTTTTAATGTTTCAATCTCTGTTTCAATATTATTATAACACTTATCAATAGTATCTTGTAAAATATGATCAATCTTAGCTGAAATAAAAGTTCCTTTAGTACTTTGACTTTGAATAATATTTTGATTTTCTAAAGCTGTATAACTTTTCTTTACCGTATTGGGATTAATTCCTAAAGTAGTAGCTAATTCTCTAATACTAGGAATTTGATCTTTTGGTTTTAAAAAGCCTTCAACAACATTCCTTTTTACTTCATTTACTATTTGTTCATATATTGGTATTCTACTTTGTTCATCTAATGTAATCATTTAAACACCCCATTTCATTTTTGTACTATTTGGGATAGCACAAATAAATTATAATACAAAATATGTTAAAATGCAAGTTTTATTCTAAAGGCGTTAATAAAACGAGGAAAATTCCTAATAAAATAAAGAAAATTGCTAATATAATTGAACCATTAAAAGGAATTTGATAAATAAATTCAATTAAAGAAAAAAGAATAATAGATATAATAACTACCCAAGTAATATGACTATGCTTATTTAATAAATAATTTATTAATTTGGCTAGTAATAAAAAAGACACAAGAAAACCAATAGCAAAACAACAACTTGCTAAAATATTATTAAAAGGATTACTAAATAGTTCTAAAATAAAAGAATAACTACCAAGCATTAAATACAAAGCCGTTCCACTTAAACCAGGAATAATCATCGATAAAGCATCAATCATTCCTAAAAAAATAATCCATAAATATGATAAATTATTACTAATTTCAAATACCGGAAGCATTATATTACTACTTAAAATTAAGAATATACTAATTAATAAAATAATAGCTAAATAATCTTTAATTTGAAATTTTATTTTATTTTTAAGATTAGGAATTGTTCCAATTAATAAACCTAAAAAGAAACTTAAGGTTATTAAAGGAAAACGTTCAATAAAAAATTTAATAATTTTACTAAAAGTTAAAATAGCTAGAAAAATACCTAACCCAAGAGGAATTAAAAAATTAAGACTTTCTTTAATTTTTTGCCGAAAATTAGCTAGGTAATATAATGATTTTTCATAAATACCCATTGAAACAGCTAATAAAGAACCTGAAACTCCAGGAATAATTTTACCAATTCCAATAATGAAACCTTTAAAAAAAAGAATAAGATAAGGCATATAATCACCTATTAAATCTTATTCTTTATTTTTGACAATTTTCACAATAATACGTACTTCGACCATTTATTTTAGCTTTTTTAATAATACTACCACATTCTATACAAGGTTTACCTTCTTGTTTATGAACTTTTAAATATTGTTGAAATCTTCCTGTAACTCCTAGACTTGAAGTATAACTTCTAATGGTTGTTCCACCTTCACTTATCGCTTTTAAAATGATTTTTTTAGAAGCATTTTTTATTTTTTCACATTCTTCTAAAGTAATATCTTTTCCTAATTTAAAAGGACTTACTTGAGCATCAAATAAAACTTCATCAGCATAAATATTACCTAACCCACTAATAATTGTTTGATCTAGTAAAAGCGTTTTCATTGGTAACATTTTCTTTTTAAATTTGTCAAATAAATATTCTTTAGTTAATTTATCATCAATTGGTTCAATTCCTTGTTTTTTAATTCCTTCATAATCATAAAGATGTTCTTTTAAAACTAAAGCCATTCTTCCAAATTTTCTCGTGTCGTGATATCTTAAGTCAGTATTATCCGTAAAAGTAAAAATGATGTGTTCGTGTTTAGCTATTGGTTCTTCACTATTCTTTAGAAAATACTTTCCTTCCATTCTTAAATGACTAATTAAATAATGTTCATCTAATTCAAATATTAAATATTTACCAATTCTTTTAATATTTGAAAAAGTATTACCAATTAAAATATTTTTAAATTCATTTAAATCAGTTTCAATTATTTTAGAATAAATAATATTTACATCTTTAATCTTTTTTCCTAATATTCTTTTTTTTAAAGTATTTCTTACCGTTTCTACTTCAGCTATTTCAGGCATAATATCATTCCTTTTTTAAATCATTTATAAATCCTTTAATAATTGGATCATCTATTGAAAGTTCAGGATGAAATTGTACTCCTATTAAAAGCCAATCATCATCGATACTTTCAACTGATTCAAGTATACCATCTTTAGCAAAAGAAGTCACTTTTAAAATATTATCAATATGAATTGCATGATAATCATGAAAACATTTAACAGTTGCTATTTGCTTATTAAAATATTTAAAAACTCTTGATGTTGGTTCAATAAAAATATTTGTATTAGCCTTATCTAAATTGCCAATTTTATCAATAATTTGATG
>CANQZH010000014.1 GCA_947628245.1 uncultured Bacilli bacterium
TTGAAAAATAGTTTATTAAATGGTAGAATATTTTTTAGAAAAACGAGGAAGATGTTTTAGTAGTTAATATGCTTTATTTAAAGAGAGAAACTTTATAGCTGAGAAAGTTTTATTAAAAGGTATTAATGAATTTCAAACATTGGAGTTTGATAGTTATTCGTGCTTTAAACGAGAAAGATGCTAGTCTCCTAGAATTTGGGTGGTACCGCGGCTTTTTTTAGTCGTCCCAAAGTTTAGGAGTTTTTATTTTGAAGGAGGATTTTTTATGGAAGAAAAGATTAATGATTTAATTTTAATGGCTAAGAAAGAAATAAGTGATATTAAAAAAGAGGCTGATTTACTAAATGTTAAATCTAAGTATTTAGGTAAAAAGAGTGAATTTAATGCTTTACTGGCTTCTTTAAAAGATATGAGTAATGAAGATAAAAAGGTTTTTGGACCACTTTTAAATGCTCGAAAGAAAGAATTAGAACAAATATTTAATGATAAGTTTGATTCTTTATCTTGTAAGGTTGATTTATCTTTTGATGAATCTTTACCAGTAAATATTTCTAAAGGATCATTACATCCCGTTACAATTGTTGCTAAGGAAATTACGGATGTTTTAAAAAGAATGGGATTTACAGTTTTAAAAGGTTATGAAATGGAAGATGATTATCATAATTTTGAAGCTTTAAATATTCCTAAAGATCATCCTGCTAGAGATATGCAAGATACGTATTATTTAGATAATGGTTTGTTACTTAGAACTCAGACTAGTGGGGATCAAATACACGCGATGGAAAAATATGATTTACCTTTAAGAATATGTTCACCAGGTAGAGTTTTTCGAAATGAAGATTTAGATGCTTCTCACGAGAATACTTTCTTTCAAATTGAAGGTATGGTTGTTGATAAAAATATTAAAGTTGAAAATTTAATTTATGTAATGAGAGAAGTTTTAAAAGAAGTCTTTCATCAAGATGTTAAAGTTAGATTAAGACCTGGTTTTTTCCCTTTTACTGAACCTAGTTTTGAAATGGATATGAGTTGTTTAATATGTGGTGGTAAAGGTTGTTCTACTTGTAAAGGGGGAGGTTGGATTGAATTAATTGGTTGTGGTATGGTTCATCCTAATGTTTTAAAAAATTGTGGAATAGATCCTGATGTTTATACTGGTTTTGCTTTTGGAATTGGGTTAACACGTTTAGCAATGATGAAGTATAAAATTAGTGATATTCGTTATTTAAATAGTGGTGATTTAAGATTTTTAGATGAATTTGAAATAGAGTAGGAGTGATGGTATGTTAATTTCTTGTAATAGATTAAAAAGTTATATTAAAGATAGTGAAGATATTGATTTTGTAAAAGTTTGGGATATTTTTACGATGCGAACTGCTGAAGTAGAAAATGTGGTTATTAAGGGTGAAGATTTAAAAGATGTTGTTACGGCTAAGATTGTTTCTTGTGAGAAGCATCCTGATAGTAATAAATTATCGCTTTTAAAGGTAAGTGATGGTAATTCTATTTATGATATTGTTTGTGGAGCGCCTAATGTTCGGGTTGGTCTTATTGGAGCTTTAGTTAAAGTTGGGGGTATGGTAAGTGGAATGAAGATTACTTCTCGTAAACTTGCTGGATATGTCTCTAATGGAATGATGTGTGCTTGGGATGAACTTGGTATTGGATCTGATCATTCTGGTATACTTGAACTTCCTAGTGATACTCCTTTAGGCGTTTTATTAACTGATTTATATCCAATTAAAGATATTATTGTAGAAATTGATAATAAATCACTTACTAATCGTCCTGATTTATGGGGACATTATGGAATTGCTAGAGAAATTGCTAGTATTACAAATCATAAATTATTAGATTTACCAGTTTTGGAAGTTGTTAATGATAAGAATGATTTAGATATTAAGGTTTTAGAACCTTTGTTATGTCCTCGTTATTGTGGAATTAAGGTTAGTAATTTAAAGAATAATACAACTCCAATTGATATGCAAATTTTCTTATCTTATGTGGGAATGCGTTCAATATCTTTGTTTGTTGATTTAACTAATTATTTAATGTTAGAACTTGGTCAACCAATGCACGCTTTTGATGAGCGAGTAGTAAAAAATATTGTTGTTAAAAAAGCTAATGATGGGGATACTTATACAACTTTAGATAAAGTAGAACGTAAATTAAATAGTGATAATTTGATGATAACTAATGGTGATGAGTATTTTGGAATTGCTGGTGTTATGGGAGGACTTGATAGTGAAATTCTTCCTGATACTGATAGTATTTTTATTGAAAGTGCTAATTTTCAGGCTGGTTCTATTAGAAAGACGGCTGTTAGTTTAGGATTAAGAACTGATGCTTCTGCTCATTATGAAAAAAGTTTAGATCCAAATATGTGTGATTTTGCTTTAAAAAGATTATTATATTTACTTAAGGGTGAAAATCCGGATATGGAGATTATGTCTAATTTAACTGATATTTATCCTAATCCTTTAAAAGAAAAAGAAGTTGTTTTATATAAGAAAAATATAGGACGTTATACAACATTAGAGATAAGTGATGATGAGGTTAAGAAAATATTAGAATCTTTAGGATTTAAGGTTAAAGTTAATAAAGATAGTTATGATATTATTGTACCTACAATGAGAGCTACTAAAGATATTAGTATGGAAGCTGATATTATTGAAGAGTTAATTAGAATGATTGGTTATGATAAAATAAAAGAATTACCAATGGTAATGAATGCTAGTTCTAAAGTTTGGGAAAATGTTTGGGATTGTGAGTATAATGTTAAGAAATTACTTGCTAGTGTGTTTAATTTAAATGAAGTTCATTCTTATATTTGGTATGAAGATGAGATGTTAAATAAATTAGGGATTATTAAAAATAATGTTAAATTGTTAGGTCAAAGTAAGAATAATATTTTAAGAGATGATTTAAGTTTAAGTTTATTACCTATTGTTAAAAATAATTTTAAAAATCGAAGTGAAATGGGGATTTTTGAGATTGGGACTGTTATTAAAGATAATGAAAATCATAGTCATTTAACTGTTCTTTTAGCGAGTGATGAGTCTAAGGTTAAAGATATGTATATGAAAGGTAAAGAAATTGTTGAGTATTTATTTAAGATGGTTAAACATCAAGAAGTAAGTTATCAACATCAAAGGCCTTATGATTATTATAATGAAGATAAGAGTTTAAAGATTATTTGTGATGGTAAAGATGTTGGATATTTGTTATTGTTTGATAGTAAAAGTAATCGTTATGTAGGTAAGAATAAGGTTGTTGTAGGAATTGATATTGATTTTAATAATTTTATGAATGTTAAAACTAAAGAAATTATTTTTAAAGAGATTAGTAAATATCCAGTTGTTAATTTAGATTATACTATTTTAACTGATAAAGATATGAATTATGATAGTTTATTAAATGTTTTAGATGGCTTTAATAATAAGTTAATTATGGAACGACAATTTGTTGATGTTTATCCTAATGATGATAAATTAAAATATACTATTCGTTATGAAGTGGGAAGTTTAGAAAGAACTTTAACTAGTGAAGAATTAGAAAAATTTAAAAATAAGTTTATGAAATATATTAAAGAAAAAGGATTAGAAATTATTAGCTAATCTTTTTTATTTTTTATTAAAAAAGTTGATTTATTTAAAAAATATGATATTATATGATATATTTTTTGCAAAAAAAACAAAAAAAATGTTTTTTTGATAAAATAATGATATAATATATATAGGAGGTTGGGGAAAATGAAAATATTAAGAATTGTTGCTAATAATTTTAAATTATGTGAAAAAGATTTTACGATTTCTTTTATACCTGTTGGTAATAAAACAAAAGATGATAAAGAATTTGAACTTCAAGAAATAGCTGATGATTTATATGTTTTTAATACGATAGGAATTATTGGTAAGAATGCTTCTGGGAAAACAATGACGGTAGAATTATTATCAGTTGTTTATGATATTTTTTCTAATTATAGAATTAATAATTCTAAAAATATTTTTAAATTTATTGATAAAACGGTAAGTTTGGATATTACTTTTTTTAATGATGGAATAGTGTATAGATATAAAACTGATTTAGTTAAAAATGTTAAATCAGTTGGTGATGTTTCAATCTTTTTTAGAAATGAAAAATTGTATAAAAGAAATTATAAAAAGGCTCATTCTAAAAATATTTTTGAATTTGAAAAATTTGAGGAAATTGTAAATGATTTTCCGTTACCTGAGGATACATCAATTATTTATTTATTATTAAAGAATATAAATTTAAAAGGTATATATTGTTCTAGTAATGATTATTCATATATTGATTATGCTAATGCTTTTAATATATATAAGTTGTTAAATAATAATGTTGCTGTTATATCTTCTTTGCTTAAAATGTTTGATGAACATTTAAATAATATTGAAATGTTAAATGAAAATAAGTATCGAATTACATATAGTAATGGGGTTAAGCAAAATGTATCTGATAAAGAGATGTTTGAAATATTATCTAGTGGAACTACTAAGGGTTTTAGTTTATTTACTTTAGTTGTTTATTCTTTAAAAACTGGGGCTGATTTAGTTATTGATGAAATTGAAAATCATTTTCATAAAACTTTAGTTGAAAATTTAGTGGGGTTATATAAAGATAAATCAGTAAATAAAAATAATGCTACTTTAATATTTACTACTCATTATTGTGAAATTTTGGATTTATTTAGTAGAAGTGATAATTTATATATAAGTAAATATGAAAACAATATAAAATTGGAAAATATGTATGAAAAGTATAAATTTAGGAATGAATTATTGAAAAGTAATAAATTTTATAATAATGAATTTAATACTAATGTTAGTTATGATGCTTTAATGAATTTTAAAAAGGAATTAATGTAATGAAAATACTTTTGATGTGTGAGGGGCAAAATGAAGAAGTGTTGTTAAATATTTTATTAGATAATAATGCATTAGTAATTAATCGAGATGATTTAATTGGTAGAAGACCTTATCCAATACGACAATTAAATAATCCAATTATTAAAGTTGAATTAAAACATTATGGATTACCTATTAAGATATATAGAATAGGTGATACTCAAAATGATAGGTTAATTATTCCTAATGATTTAAAAAGATTTGTTTCTAAAAATGATATTTATAAATTTTGTACTAAACCTGAATTAGAAATTTTAATGATAATAAATGAAAATTTAGAAAAGGAATATGAGAAGGTTAAAAGTTATGAATCTCCAAAACTATTTGCAAAAAAGAATATTAAATTTAATGGTAAAAGATATGATCAGTCTTCTTTATTTTTTCAGGAATATTATGGAGGAGAGAATGTTAAAAATTTAATTAGAAATATTAAAAAATATAGAAAGTATAAAAATCATCGTAGAAAAGATGAACTTTATTTAGCTGATTTACTAAAGTAAAAAATAAAAATACCAGTTAATTTGAACTGATATTTTTTTTATTCAAGTTCTTCACTAGTTGGGTTTGATATTGAAGGATTACCAGGAATTGTTTCTTCTTCCTCATCTTCTTTTTTATCGTTTGGTTTAGAATCTTGTTTTTCTTCTTCTTTATTAGGGGTTGTATCATTTTTATTTGAGTTATTTTCTTCTTTATCTTGTTTGTTATCTTGTTCCTTGTCTTGCTCGTTGTTTTGTTCTTTATCTTCTTCTTTATCGTTATTTGTTTCGGTATCATTATCGGTTTCTTTATCATTATCAATGGTTGTTTGTTTTTCTTCTTCATAGTTGTTAACATAGATAGTAAATCCTGAGATGTTTTTAACCATTGTTCCTTCTGGAATGCTTTGTCTTAGGATGATACCTTCTATTTCATCTGGATCACTTTCATATTCAATATTAAGTGATAAATCATTATTATTGGCAAAGCTTTTAGCTGTACTAACACTTTCACCTCTAAAGTCTGGCATAAAGTTAAGGGTTGAACCTTTGTAAATTCCTTTACCTATTATTTCACTACTACGTTCATAGTCTTCTTTATAATCATATTCGAATGTTCTAATTGTCTCGGTTTTTAAGATTCCTAAATTTTCTTTCATTGCTTCAGTTATAGCATCTAGGCTACCACTGTAATAACCTAGGGCACTTACTTGATAACCACCTAGATAAGTTTCAATATTGTAATATGTTAAATATGTTTTTTGAATATTGATAAAGTCATTACCAGCAAGGGCTTGGATTAGCATTGATTTAATTGTTTGATAGAAAGATAAGATTTGAGTTGTTTTCATATTTGTAGCTATGTGTTTACTGATGGTATCAAGAATGTTTTCAAAGTCACTTATTGATGCTGTTTGAACTAGTTTTTGGGCTATAGCTTCTAAGACTAATTGTTGATGTCTTCCTCTTGCTATATCACTTTCTAAGTAACCGTGTCTATTTCTAGCATATGCTAAGGCTTGTTCGCCATTTAAGTGTTGCATTCCAGTATCCATACAAATTAAATGTTCTCCAAATCTTCTTAAAGAGTCTTGTTCACAAAGTCTTCCATTATATACACTATTATAGTAGTCATAATCAGGAGGTTCAACATTAACATCAATGCCACCGATTGTTTCAACTAAATCAACTACTGCTTTAAAATCAATTTTAATGAAGTAATCAATTTCAATATCAGTTAAATTTTCAATAGTATCAACAACACAACTAGTACCGCCATAAGCTGCTGAATTTATTTTACTGTATCGATTATTATTACAAGATATTGGAACATATAAATCTCTTGGAATACTAAACATTGTAGCATTTAAGGTTTGAGGATTAAAAGTTATTAACATTAAGGTATCACCATTAAAGGCTGCATTAGGGTCTAATTCATCTTCAAATTCAGAGTCAACTCCTAAAACTAAGACTGTAAATGGTTCAGTTAAACTTTTGGTTGAAATCATTTCACTTTCTTCAGTTTTCATTTCTTTTGAATAGCTTTTGACTACTTTAGTTTCTTGCAAAATATTTTGATATTTTTCTTCATTACCGAATAAAATAGGATAATCTTTAGAAATAAAGATACCATCAACTTCACCATTATATAAGGCTGATAATAAAATATGAATATCATCATAATCTTCTGATTTAATTTCATTTTTAATTTTTTCTTTTTCAATCATTTCTTTAGCAAGAATATAATTTTCGCGATTAGTTTCATTATTAATCATTCCTAATACAGATTCATCAGTTAATTCAGTATCTTTTAAGGTTAATAAAACGGTGGTATAAGTTGAAGTATCACTAGTTGTGAAATTATCTAAAACATTATAGATTTTATTTATATAGTAACTTGATATACCAAATAATATAGTAAAAATTAAGGCAAAAATGGTAAATGGAATAAAAACTTTCTTTTTGTGGGTAATCATTGATGTTAAACCAAATATTAAATAAAGAATGCCAAATAAACCAAAGAAAATTAATAAAGCTATTCTTAAAGCTGTTTCAATTCCTTGTAAGATTAGCATACTTCTAAAAAAGAAAACATAAAAAGTTATATATAGAATTAAGCTAGTAAAATAAAAAAAATTATAACCTTTACCAGCGTTTTTGATTTTTTTAAATAATACTTTCATTAAGTAACCCACTTTCTAATTTCTAAAATATTATATAATAAAATAGGAAAATACTCAATTAGTTTTTAAGAAAAAATGTTGTCAAAATTTAGTTGATATTTCTTTACATTTAGTAGTAGTTATAAACTTTATTGTTGAAAGATATTTTGGTATAATTTATGTATAAAGGAGGAATGATTAATGAAAATTTTTAAAAGATTAGCAATTATATTAATGTTAGTTGTTTCTTTTGTTGTTATTCCTTCTGTTAAAGCTCTAACTAAAGGTTATATTACAGGAGATACTGTTTTATTTAGAAGTGGAGCGGGAACTAATTTTTCTTCTTTAGCTACTTTAAATACTGGCGATGAAGTTATTTTTAATAGTACTAATAAAGTTGATGGTCCTGGTTGTACGGTTGGATGGTATAGTTTAACTTTTAATAATAAAAAAGGTTATGTATGTAGTAGTTATGTTAGTATGAGTAGACCTAATAGTGAAGATATTTCTTATAATCGCCCTTGGACTAGTCCTAAAAAAGCTATTTTTGGAGGTGCTGAATTTATTAGTGATGGTTATATTAATGCTGGACAATTTACTAGTTATTTGAAAAAATTTAATGTTAATCCTAATAGTGATTATCAATTATTTAATCATCAATATATGACTAATATTGCGGCTCCTTGTAGTGAAGCTTATTCATCATTTATTTCTTACGAAGAAAATAATTTACTTAGTTTACCTTTAGAGTTTACGATTCCAATTTTTAATAAAATGCCTGATACAACTAAACATCCTACTGATAGTGCACCTAAGAAAAATACTACTAAAGTTACTGATAAAAATTTTGAAAAGAAATTAGATGCTGAAGGATTTCCGGAAAGTTATAAAACTTGGTTAAGAGAATTACATAATAAATATCCTAATTGGACTTTTAAATCATTAAAAACCGGAATTGATTTTAATAATGCAGTTAGTGTAGAAAATACAGTTGCGGCTATTAATGGTTGTAGTTCTTGTTATCAACAACCTTTAGTACAAACTGAACCTGGTTGGTATCGACCTAATAAAGCAACTATGGAATATTATATTGATCCAAGAAACTTTTTAGATGAAGATAGTATATTGATGTTTGAAAATTTAAAATATAGTAGTAATCATACGACTAAAGTTGTTCAATCTATTTTAAATGGAACTTTTATGAGTGGAAATGATCCAGTTGATAAGATAAGTTATGCTCAGATTTTTGTTGATGCTGGTAAGACTTATGATGTTTCACCTGTTTACTTGGCTTCTTTATCAAGACAAGAAATGGGAACTAGAAGTGGAATTGCTAATAGTGGAGAACGTTTTACTTATAATGGTGCTACTTATGAAGGATTCTATAATTTCTTTAATATCGGAGCTTATTCATCAGAATCTAATCCGGTTTTAGCTGGTTTAGTTTATGCAGCAGCTGGAAGTGGAAGAAATGCCCAAGGTGTTTTTGCGGGCAATGTATCAGGAACTACTGGAAATAATAACAATAATAATCAAAATAATAATTCAACTACTACACCTCAAGTAAACGCATCAAGTGGCACTACAACCGCAACTAATTTATCTAATATGAATTTACATCGTAAAGGAAATATGGTTACTAACTTTAGTGTTGGTCAAACTGCAGGTGATTTAAAGAGAAAGTCTAATGGTGAAGTAACAATTAAGAATGCTAATGGAGCCGTTATTGGGGATAGTGAAAAAATTGGTACAGGATATACAATGACCTTCAAAAATGGTGAAACTGTGACTATAGTTGTATATGGAGACTTAAACGGTGATGGGGAAATTTCTCTATCTGATTTATTAAAAATGAAATTATATCTATTAAATAAAACTAATTTATCAGGAGCTTACTTAGAAAGTGCTCATGTTCATACAATTTCTGGTAATATAAGTTTATCTGATTTATTAAGATTAAAATTACATTTATTAGGAAAAAAGAATATTAATCAATCATAGGAGTGATAGTATTGAAAAAGAAAATTATCTTTGGAATTATGTTATTAAGCTGTATTAAAGTTGTTAATGCAGCTTCTGTTTCCGTAACTGCTAGTTCTAATTATGTAACAAGTGGAAGTGGTGTAACTTTTTATATTAATGTTAATGGAGCTTCAGCATGGCAATTAAATGGATATTCTGCTGGAGCAACATCTGGTTGTAGTTTTGAAGACCTTAATTTAGATGATAATGGTCGAAATATAAATAAAACATTTTCTGTTTATTGTCCTGCAACTTCAGTTGGACAAATAAGTTTTACTGTTACAGGAAAAGTTGCAACTACTTCAAGTAGTGGTGACGATGTTGGCTCTGAAACCCCAATTTCAGCATCAAAAACCGTTACTGTTCAACCACCTAGAGAATTAGATGCTAATAATAACTTGGGTTCATTAGGTGTTGAAGGTTATAAAATAACTCCGGCTTTTTCAGCTGATACTTTAGAGTATAGTGTTGAAGTTCCATCAACTGTTAGTGATGTTACTATTACTGGTAGTCCAGCAAGTGGATATGCTTCCATTGCGGGTACTGGTAAAAAAGAAGTAAATGAAGGAGCTAACTTATTTATAATAACTGTTACTAGTGAAACCGGTACACCTAAAGAATATAAATTAACTGTTAATGTAAAAGATGATAATCCAATTAAAGTTAAAATTGGTGATAATGAATATACTGTTATGAAAAATGCTAAAAATATTGTTAAACCGGAATTATATGAACAAACAACAATTAAAATTAATAATATTGACGTACCAGCTTTTTATAATGAAACAACTAATATAACATTAGTAGGTATTAAAGATAGTAAAGGAAATGTTAGATTAGCAATATATGATAAAGATCAAAATACTTATGAACTATATGAAGAAAATAAATCTGACCAAATGATTTTATTAATTCATCCTATTAATGAAATAAAAGAAGGTTATATTAAAAGTACCGTTAAAATTGATGATGTAGAATATGAATGTTTAAAAGTAAATGAAGAATCAGAATATGCTATTATTTATGCAACTAATTTACTTACTGGAGAAGATGATTATTATTTATATGATAGTAAAGAAAATTCTTATGTAAGATATAGTGAAGAACAATTAGAACCTTTAAAAAGAGAATTAAGTAAGTATAAAGATGTTGTTAAATATTTGGTTATTGGGATTGGTGTTTTACTATTTTTATTATTAATTTCTTTGATTACTAGACCTAAGAAAAATAAAGTTAAGAAAGAAAAGAAGAAAATTAAAAAAGAAGAAAAGATTGAAGATGAAAAGGAAGAAGGAAAAGAAGAAGAGAAGAATGAAGAAGTTGTTCCTAAAAGATTAACTAAAAAAAGTGAAAATCAATCTCAGAAAGAAGCAATTGAAAGTGTAGAAGAAGCTGCTAAAATTATTGAAAATTTTGAGAAAAAAAGCAAAAATAAAAAGATAGTTAAGGAAGATGAATCAGAAGAAATGTATGATATTTTTGAAGATGATCGAAAAAGAAAGAAAAAATAATAATTATGTGGGGTAACCTGCATTTTTATTTGTAAACTCAAAATAAAAAAATGCAAGTTTGGTTGCAAATTTTAGTTTAATTTTTCAATTTCTTCTTTAGATAAACCTGTTGCTTTTGCAATAAATTCAATATCAGATTTCATTTCAAGCATTTTTTTAGCTATTTCAAAACTTTTAGCTTTTTCGCCTTCAACGATACCAGCGGCTTTTCCTTCAACGATACCTTCGTTTCTTACGGTATTCATTTGAAACTTTATGTCATCTTCGTGACTTAGGAAACTGACAAAATTTTTATCTTGATTTAATTTTTTGATTTTACTTTTTAATTTTTTCACAAAAGCATCATCCTCTT
>CANQZH010000015.1 GCA_947628245.1 uncultured Bacilli bacterium
CTTTTTTCTTTTTTAAATCCTTTATTAAATCAAGTAGGGGTACCTATTAGTATTTTACCAATGGCTTTTATAAGACCGATAAGTGGGACAGCTACTTTAGCAATTATGAATAATATTTTTACTATTTATGGATCTGATTCTTTTATTGGAAGACTTGCTTCAACTTTACAAGGTTGTACGGATACAACCATTTATGTTTTAGCTTTATATTTTGGCTCAATAAAGGTTACTAAAACAAAGCACGCCTTATCAGCTGGTTTATTTGCTGATATGGTTGGGATTATTGCAGCTTTTATAATTACAATTATTTTTTTTGGTAGTTGATATTTGTTGTAAAAACGTGTATAATGATTTTTAGAAAATAGATTGGGGTAATAAATATGAATATTGATAATTTAAATCCAGAAAATAATAATGGTAATGTAGGAATGCCAAATCAAGGTCCTGCACCTATACCACCAGTTAATCCGGTTCCACCTGTTGGTCCAGCTACTCCTGGAGTTGTTTCACCTGTTAGTCCAGCTCCAACTCCTGATGCTGTACCACCAGTAAGTCCAATGCCAGCTAATCCTGGAGTTGTTCCATCTGTTAGTCCTACTCCAGTTCCTCCGGTAAGTCCAAACCCTGAACCTATTAATTTACAACCAGAAGGAATTGCTAATGAAGTTCCAGTAGCTGAACGTCCTGAGCCATTAATGGGTGCAACCCTAACTGCTAATACACCATTAGTTAATCAAGAGCCAGTAAAGCCTGAACCTTTAGAAAACTTTAATACTAATAATACTATTTCTGAGAATCCTCCAACTTTTGGTGGTGTTCCAACTCCACCTAATGCTCCTATTTTAAGTGATGCTATACCAGCTAAACCTTCTAAGAAAAAGGGTGGTAAAAAAAGTTTAATAATTATTTTAGTGTTTATATTAGTATTAGGTGTTGGGGCTGGATTATATTATTTTTTAAATATTGCGAATACAAGTAAAGTTGTAGTTAATCCTATTTTAACTGATTGGGAATTAGGAACACCATTAACTGATAATGCTAGTGATTATGCTAATATAAGTGGTGTTGATCCATCTACTTGTAAGGTTGATAATAGTGCAATTAATGTATATATTATGAATACTTATGCTTATAGTGTTTCTTGTCCAGGAGTTGATGAAGTAAAAGCAACACTTAGAGTAAGGGATACTAAAGGACCTAATGTTGTTCTTAAAGATATGGTAGTTAAACCTAATACGACTGTTTTAGTTGATGATTTTGTGTCTGATTGTAGTGATGTTTCTTTAACTAATGGTTGTGATGTAACAATTAGTGATTCATCAATTGATTTAGATGAATTAGTAAAAGAAGCTGGAGATTATGAAATACCTTTATCGATTAAAGATGATTTTAATAATGAAACTTTAATGACTGCTAAGTTAACAGTTGATGAAAATGCTCCATCATTATTCTTGCAATGTGAAGTATCTAAAGAATTTGAAACGGAAACAATGGCAGCTGTTCAACAATCTTATGAATATGGTATTAATGATCAAAATGAAGTAAGTACTGTTAAAAAGACTTTAATCTATCAATTTGAAAGTGTAGAAGCTTTTACAAGTGCTAAGGATAAATATGATTCTGAAGGTAAACTTGATGGATTAAGTGGTAATGTATTATTTGATGAAGAAAATTTAAGAATAAAATTAGAAATAAATGTTGATGTTGCTAATTTAAAAACTGAGTTAAATGCTTCTAATGATCTTAAAACTTATGAGGATGTTGCAATTTATCACGAGACTGCTAATGATTTTTGTAGCTTATCTTAATGATAAGTTTTTTTATGCTTGCATAATATATTATAGGGTGATTTTTGGGTGAGTAAATGTAAAGTTATAGTATATGCTATAAGTAAAAATGAAGAAAAATTTGTTAATCGTTGGGTAGATAGTATGCAAGAAGCTGATGAAATATATGTTTTAGATACTGGTTCTACTGATGATACGGTTAAACTTTTGAGGGATAGAGGAGTAAATGTTAAAACTAAGATTATTAGTCCTTGGCGATTTGATATTGCTCGTAATGAATCGTTAAAAATGATAAGTAATGATGCTGATATTTGTGTTTGTGTTGATTTAGATGAAGTTTTTGAAAAAGGGTGGAGAGTTAAATTAGAAGGTAAATATATTGAAGGTAAAAATATTAGATATCGTTATGATTATAATTGGAAGTTAGATGAAAATAATAAACCTTTAGTTAGTTTTAGGCTTGATAAAATTCATTCATTAAAAGATTATTTTTGGACTCATCCAGTTCATGAAGTTTTAACTACTAAAAATGAAGAAACTTATATTGAAACGGATATTGTTTTAAATCATTATCCTGATCAAAATAAATCACGTAGTAGTTATTTACCTCTTTTAGAGTTAAGTGTTAAAGAAAATCCTTTAGATGATCGAAATCTTCATTATTTAGGACGAGAGTATATGTTTTATCAAATGTATGATAAAAGTATTGAAACTTTACATCAACATTTAGATTGTCCTAATGCAACTTGGAAAGATGAAAGATGTGCTTCAATGCGTTTTATGGCTCGTTGTTATGTAAATAAAAAATTTATTCCGGAAGCTATATTTTGGTATCAAAATGCTATTTTAGAAGCTCCTTATTTAAGAGAAAGTTATCTTGAATTAGCAAGTTTAGATATTTCTTTAAATAATTATGAAGATGCTTATGAATTATTAAATAAAGCTTTAAAAATCAAAGAAAAAAGCAATTCTTATATTAATGAAGAATTTGCTTGGAATGATTATATTTATGATTTACTTAGTATTGCTTGTTTTTATACTAAAAGATATGAAGAGGCAATTAATTATGTAAAAGAAGCAATTAAAATTAATCCTCAAAATGAAAGATATCAAGCTAATTTAAAAATTATGATGCCGTATCTAACAACTTTGCGTGAATAACTAAACGAGCATTATTACCAGTACAAGTAGATAAAGTTAATATTTTATCATTTTCATTGACATCAATGTGAAAATCAGTTTTACTACGACTTTTAACCATATTAATATAGTTCATTTTATCTTCATTGTTATCAAAATTAACTCTTAAATAATCACTGGTTTTAGGTATAGCATATATTGAAAATATTTGCCAATTCATTGTTTCATAAATGGTATTAAATGATATTACTAAATTATTAGGGTCAGCTTGCCAACTAGCATTTTGTACACGATGTAGGGTACCAAACATTACGCCACTGTAGTACATATTATGACCATATATAATTGTATTATCACTTAATTGGGTTTTTGAGTTTCGAAAATCCATATATACCCAGCCATTTTGATCAGGTTCCCGATATAAATTATGTTCTAGATAGTAAACATTATCACTTGATTGAACTACTGGATAATCAACACCAGTATTATTAACCTTTAAATAACCAACGACATCAGGATTAATACTTGTTAAGGCATCGATATAACGATTCTTAATTTTTAATCCTGATTCTTTTTCTTCTTTTGGTTCTTCTTTTGCTATTTCATCTGCTTTACTTATAGTATTATTTACTACTTCTTTTATTTGACTAACTTCTTGCATTGAAGCATAATTTCTAACAAAAACATAACCAAAAGAACCTATTACAATGCTTATTAAAATTAAACCACATACTTTTAAAGTATTTAAACTTATTTGTTTTATTAAGTTTTTGTTTAAATATTCTTGGGAATAATTTAATTCAATGACTATTTTTTGTTTTTTATTTTTTCGATTTAATTCTCTTAGATAAAGAATATCTTTTGGTTCTAATATATCTTGATATAGTTCGATATAAATATTTTTAAAACGATTTTCGATTAGGGAATCTATGACGAATTCTAAATCTTTACGGTTTAAAATTTTAAATTTAACAACTTTTAAATAATGATTAATACCAAGAAATGCTTGTAAATCTGTTTGATCTTCTTCAGTCATTGGGGTGTATATTTCAATTTCTTTTTTATAGAAAATAGTCGTATAATCATTTATGTGATTTCGTTGCATAAAAGGGGAGATATAGAAAACTTCATTATGAGTAAAAACAACTATATGATGTTTATCTAATAGTTCTAACATATAATTAGGAATTGAGTAACAATCTAGGGTTTTAGCTGTTTTAAAAGCTATTAGTTCTTCACATAAAGCATAGCTAATGTTTTCTTCTTTTTTAATTCTTATTTTTTGAATTAATTTGATTCCTTTAAAATACTTTAACATGAAACAAGCTATTTCACAGTTTTGAAAAGTTAAAGTATTAATATGATTCATTTCACATAATTCTTTAAAAAAAGGCATTACAATTTTATCATTATCAGCAATATAATCATCAGAAAAAATAAGTTCACTATCACTTATTATATTAGTATTCATTAAATCTTCACGAACTATTTTACTTTTTTGATATGAAAAAAATAAAGAATTTGCTTGTAATCTGATTAAAATTTTCTTCACTTTTTTCACCACATTTCTATTCTATTACTATATTATCATATTTTGTCGTATTTTGCACTTATTATTCTTGTCAAAATTTTACAAATTATGAAAAAAAATTTAAAAAGGTATGGAAATATAGTATTTTTATGATATAATAGGTTCATAATAAAGATGAAAGAAGAGGTAAATTATGAAAAAAATTTTAGGGTTAACTGTTATTGCATTTTTAGTAAGTATTGTAATACCTTTAAATGCTAAAGCATTAGATGCTGAGATATTTGCATCGAGTGGTACAAGTATGACTGAGACAACTGAAGGTGGAAAGACATTTAGTTTGAAAAATACTGCTGGTAGTTCATCTAAGAAAGTACCTTTGTATATTGGAGCTAATGTTACAGATGGTTCTTTAACAGAATTAAATGCTCATGTTGAACTTGAAAATTCAAATTTTACATTTAGTGGTGAGCGTTCTGATTATCGTTTAACTAGTGGTTGGAGTGGAACTGTAACTAAGAGTGCTACGGGTAATGGTATTGACATTAAGTTAACTAGTACTTCAGGTTTAAATACTCGTAGTATTGTAGCAACTATTAACCTTATTGTTAGTGATAATGCTCCATCAACTGATACTTGTAAAATTACTTTAGGAACAACAGAAGCTCCTGTAACACCTAAATGTCAAGTTGTAGATGGTACTTATTATGATGCTAATGGTAATGAAGTAAGTGAAGAAGCTTATAATGCTGCTTGTACTACTGCTGAAAATCCTCAAACGGGAAGTTTCTTACCATATACCTTAATTATTATTGGATTAGCATTAGCTGGTTGGTTATATTACGTAACTAAGAAAAATAATAAGATTTATCAAGTTTAAAGTAGTTGCGGCTACTTTTTTATTTTGATTCTTGACATTTTTTAAAATATGTATATAATAACACAATGTTTAAAGGAGTTGAATTTCATGAAGAAGTTAATTGGGGTTTTATTAATTGCTTTATTTAGTTTTAATATGAATGTTAATGCTGAAGGAAAGGATTTAGGTTCTGCTCATTTTGGTGAACGAGTACAAGCTACTTATAAGTGTACTGATGATAAAGGAAATATTGGTCAAACTTATACACCTGGAGGAACAATTTTAGCTTTAGAAGATTGTTATTTATATATTGAATTAGTAGATAATCCTAGTACTGATTATCCGGTTGCTGATTTAGTTGAAATTTCAGCAATTGATGGTTATTTAACTGAATTAACTAATGTAACTTTTTATAGTGTGGAAGATGTAAGTGGTTGGACTCATACTTTATCTGGAGATAATACTAATGGGACATATCATATTACACCTACTAGTGGTAAATACTATTTAAAGAAAAATGAATCTATTAAAGTTTTAAAATTTACTTTTTCAGTAGATATTCATGAAATGAATTGTTATGCTAAATTTAATCCAACAATTACTCAAAGATTACCTAAGTGTGAATTATTAAATGGTCAACATTATGATAATAGTGGTAATCCTGTTACTAAAGAACAATTTGAACAAGATTGTAATCCAAAATGTGAATTTAAAAATAATAAATACTATAATTCAAATGGTCACGAAGTAGATAAAGATACTTTTGATAAAGAATGTAATCCAAAGTGTAAATTTGAAAATAATAAGTATTATGATCCAAATGGTCACGAAGTAGACAAGGATACTTTTGATAGGGAATGTAATCCAAAGTGTAAATTTGAAAATAATAAGTATTATGATCCTGATGGTCACGAGGTAGATAAAGACACTTATGATGATAAGTGTAATCCAAAATGTGAATTTAAAAATAATAAGTATTATGATCCTGATGGTCACGAGGTAGACAAAGATACTTATGATGATAAATGTAATCCAAAGTGTAAATTTGAAAATGATAAGTATTATGATCCAGATGGTCACGAGGTAGATAAAGATACTTTTGAGGAAAAATGTAATCCAAAATGTCACGTTGATGGTGACAAGTATTATGATCCAGATGGTCACGAGGTAGATAAAGATACTTTTGAGGAAAAATGTAATCCAAAATGTCACGTTGAAGGTGATAAGTATTATGATTCTGAAGGTCACGAAGTAGATAAAGATACTTATGATGAAAAGTGTAATCCAAAATGCCGGGTTGAAGGTGATAAGTATTATGATCCAAGTGGACACGAAGTAGATAAGAATACTTATGATGATAAATGTAATCCAAAATGTCACGTTGAAGGCGATAAATATTATGATTTTAAAGGTCACGAAGTAGATAAAGATACTTATGATAAGAATTGTAATCCAAAATGTCGAGTTGAAGGTGATAAATACTATGATGATAATGGACACGAAGTGACAAAAGAAGAATGGGATGCAAGATGTAAAGTTGTAGAAAATCCTCAAACTGGTATTATAATGCCTTTAATAATTATTATTGGTGGTATTGGTGGAGCAGGGTTATACATATTTACAAAACGTAATAAATTATATAAATTATAATAAAAAGCAGCTTTAAATAGTTGCTTTTTTAAGCTAATTTGCTATTTTACTTATTTTGTGGTATAATGTCATTATTTAAAGGGGGTTAATTATGAAATATATTAAGGCATTAAAAAGGAAGAAAATTATTGAAATTTGTTTATGGGTATTATTTGTAGTTGTTACTTTTTATTTATGGGATTTTGATGGAAGATTTGAAACGGCTGCTTACTATACTAATAATAGTTTAATTGAAGTTTTAGATGATCCAACTTATTCGACAATTCTTTATTCACTTAATGATGAAATGGCTGATAATTATTTACCAGATTATCATTTAACTTTAGTAAATAATACTTATCGAGAAGAAAAATATAATGTATATTTAGCATTATCTAAGAATGTTGAACAAAGCCATATTAAAATAAAAAATGATAATATAAATTATTTATCGAATTTATTTGCTTATGAAGATGATGAATATTATTATTATTTATTAGATTCTAATGTTTTACAAGGGAGTGAAAAAAAATATAATTTTAGTTTATATAATGATATAAATGGTAATAATTTTGAACCATATCAATTAAAAATAGAATTAGAAAAGATTTAATCCTCTTTTTCTAATTCTATTTTTTTCTTTAACTTGATTATTTTCTTTAGTTAAGTTATTTTCTTTAATTAAAATATTTTCTAAATAATTAAAAATTACTTCATATTTATTTTCATCATTATAATTTAAAGTAATTACTTTGGAAATATTATCTGGTTGTATTTTTAATTCAAAGTAATGTTTACCATTATTATTGATTTTAATATCTGATAAAGTATAAATTTTATCAATATTAATTATTAATGAGTATTTTTCATCATTAGTTATAGTTTTATAAATATTATTGTTTATGCTTTTTATTTCATTATCATCTTTTTGAATACTAAATAATAATTCACCATTATTTTTATGAAAAAAATCTATTTTATTTAATTGTTTGATGATTATAAATTCTTCTAAAGTACTTAAATTAGTAATTTCTAAACTTTTGTTTTGAAGATTAATTGTTATTTCATATTTGTCATTTATATTAAAATAAGATTTTAAGTTTTTTTCTAAAAAGTATCTTAAAATATTATAATCAAATTCTTTATTTGGGTTTAAATATTTATTTATTTCATTAACAATTTTCATTATTTTCCTCTTTCTTTCTAATTTAAATATATTCATTTATTGGCTTTTAATTCAAATAAAATATCTCTTAATTCTGTAGCTCTTTCAAAGTCTAAGTTTTTAGCAGCTTGTTTCATTTCCATTTCTATTTCATTTAACATCTTTTCTTTTTCTTTTTTAGATATTTTCTTATTTTTAGCTTGTTCTTTAACTTCATTAGATACTACTTCTTTAATGTCTTTAATAATAGTTTTTGGAATAATGTGATGTTCTTGGTTATATTTTTCTTGAATTTCTCTTCTTCGCTTGGTCTCTTTAATTGCTTCATCCATTGCTTCACTTATGGTATCAGCATACATTATAACCTCACCATTACTATTTCTAGCACATCTTCCAATTGTTTGGATTAAGCTTCGACTACTTCTTAAGAATCCTTGTTTATCGGCATCTAATATACATATTAAACTAACTTCTGGAATATCAATACCTTCTCTTAGTAAATTGATACCAACAACTACATCATAAATTCCAGCTCTTAAATCGTGAATGATTTTTAATCTTTCTAATGTTTTGATTTCATTGTGTAAATAAGCAACTTTAATATTCATTTCTTTTAAATAATTAGTTAATTCTTCACTCATTCTAATGGTTAGAGTAGTTATTAACACTCTTTCGTTTTTAGCTTTTCTAGTTCTTATTTGTTCGATAATATCATCAATTTGACCTTCCGTTGGTTTAACGGTAATTAAAGGATCAAGAAGACCAGTTGGTCTAATTATTTGTTCAACATAATGATTATTAGTTTTTTCTAATTCATAATTTCCGGGTGTTGCTGATACATATATAGCTTGATTAATTTTACTTTCAAATTCAGCAAATTTTAAAGGTCTATTATCTAGAGCACTTGGAAGTCTAAAACCATAATCAACTAATGTTTGTTTACGCATTCGATCACCATTATACATTCCTCTTACTTGAGGTAGGGTAACGTGACTTTCATCTACTACTAATAAAAAATCATCGGGAAAAAAGTCAATTAAACAAGTTGGGGTTTCTCCGGGACCTCTAAGAGCTAAATGTCTAGAATAATTTTCAACTCCACTACAAAAACCTGTTTCTTTAAGCATTTCAATATCATAATTAGTTCGTTCTCTTAATCTTTGTTCTTCTACTAATTTATTATTTGCTTTTAATTCTTCAAGTCTTTCTTTTAATTCTTCTTCAATTCTTTTAATTGCTTCTTTTAATTTTTCATCACTAGTTACAAAGTGACTAGCGGGAAAAATTGTAATATTTTTAATGGATTTTAAAATTGTTCCTGTTACTGGATCAAATTGACATATTCGATCAATTTCATCACCAAATAATTGGATTCTAATTCCTTTAGTATGTTCATTTACGGGAACAATATCAATAGTATCTCCTCGACTTCTAAAAGTTCCTCGATGAAAATCAAGATCATTTCTTTCATAAGTCATATCAACTAATTTATTAATAATATCATTTCGTTTAACTGTATCTCCAACACTTAAGGTTAAGGTTCCATTTATATATTCTTCTTTTTCACCAATACCGTAAATGCAAGAAACAGAAGCTACAACTATTGTATCGCGGTTATTAATTAATGATGAGGTAGCTGCGTGTCTTAGTTCATCAATTTCATCATTAATTGATGAATCTTTTTCAATATAAGTATCTGTAGATGGAACGTATGCTTCTGGTTGAAAATAATCGTAATATGAGACAAAATATTCAACGTGGTTATTTGGAAACAACTCTTTAAACTCTGCGTAAAGTTGTCCTGCGAGTGTCTTATTATGAGCCAAAACTAGTGTTGGTTTATTAACTTCTTTAATGACATTTGCTATTGTAAAAGTTTTACCAGTACCAGTTGCACCTAGCAAAACTTGTTCTTTTTTGCCACTTTTAATACCTTTGACTAATTCTTCAATTGCTTTTGGTTGGTCACCACTTGGTTGATATTTTGATACTAAATCAAACATAATTGTCTCCTTTCTTTAAATCTTCTTTTCATTATTTCATAACCAAAACAAGAAAAGTGATGCTAAGTTTTTATTATTATGTAAAGCACTCATACATCTTTTTTAATTATTGATTATTTTCTAATACTTTTTCTACTTCATTTATTAATTGTTCTTTATTAGGTATGTAATAGGTATAAGTTGATGCAAAAATATTATTTGATAAACCTCCTAAAGCAAATTCTAAAGCAACTTTATCTTTTTCAGCACAAAGGATGATGCCAATGGGTTTTCCATCATCTTCTGAATTAACAACTTTTTCGTAATAATTTAAATACATATTCATTTGTCCTAAATTTTCTGCTTTTAATTTATTCATTTTTAAATCTATTAAGACATATGATTTTAAAAATTTATTATAAAATACCATATCAACGTAATAATCAGTATTATTAAGTGTGATTCTTTGTTGAGAGCCTACAAACATAAAACCTTTACCAAGTTCTAATAAAAAATCTTCTATATGTCTAATTAATTTATATTCTAAATCTTTTTCTAATAGAGGTTTTGGTTCTTTTAATCCTAAAAACTCAAAGACATAAGGTTGTTTAACGATATCACTAGGTTTACTCAGAATTTGACCTTTTTTGGATAATTCTAAAACTTTTTCTTTATTTGCATTTCCATCAGAAAGTAAAAGTCTTTCAAATAAAGATGTATCCAATTGTCTTTGCAATTCTCTAACAGACCAATTGGAATTAATACATTCTTTTTCATAAAAATTTCTTTTATTTTTATCTTTTATGGTAATTAATTCTACATAGTGTGACCAACTTAAATTTTCATTTATCATATTATAATCTGGATAAACATTATAAAACCATCTCATATAAGTTAAATTAGTGTAAGAATATCCTTTTCCTAACAGTTTAGTTAATTCATTAGATAATTCTTTTAAAACTTCTTTACCATATTCTAATCTATTATTATCTTCATTTTCGTGTTTTACAATAAT
>CANQZH010000016.1 GCA_947628245.1 uncultured Bacilli bacterium
AATGCCGAAAGTTTAGAAGAAGTAAAGAAGATTGCGAAAGGAGACGATGTTTTAATGACAATCAGTAAAGAACTAGATGAGTTTCTAAACGACGAAAAAACAAAAAAGTTGTTTGACAGAGATTTATGGCTAAAAAGAGAATATCATTATGAAGGTGAAAAAGCTGGAGTAAAATCTGAAAAGATAAAAACTGCTAAAAAAATGTTGATAGCAAATAAATCTCTTGAAGAGATTAATCTATTTACAGAATTACCTTTAGATGAAATTCGTAATTTACAAAAAAATTTGAAGAAAGCTTAAATGTTTTCTTTTTTCTTTTTTTAATAATAAAAAAAATCTCTTTTTGAGATTATTTTTTTAGGGAATAAAAGATATCTGAGATGGCTGTTATTATTAAAACTATTCCGATTATCATTAAGATGGCATTTTCAAAGAAGATTGTATAAATTCCTAATAATATTAATAATATGGCTGTAATTAAATTTAAGCTATTGATTTTAAAAGTTAAATAAGTTGTTAATTTATTTAAGCCAATGATGATTAGCCATATTCCTGAGATGATTTGAATGGCATTACTTAGAATACTAGCTAATAAAACTGTTAATAATCCAATAGCTGTTGCTATAGTACCAATTACTAAACTATCTTGATTGTTGTTTTTAAAGTAATTTACTAATTTAATAATTCCATATCCACTTATAAAAATACCAAGAATAATAAAAATGGTTGTCACTAGTTTATTTGCGTTTAATGTTAAAATAATTCCCAATATTAACATTATAAGATCAGAGATGATATTCATTTTTTTATCTTCTTTGGGCTTAATTACTGTTACTTTCATAACTACCTTCTTTCCAATTATAATATAACACTTAATATTTAAATTCACAATCATAAAAAAATTTGTTATAATTATTTTAGAATAAAGGGATTATATGAAGAAAGAAATATTGAAATTATTTAAAAAGTATGGTTTTGATTCTTTAAAAGAACCTTTTTTGTATGAAGATGCTGATAAAGTAGGGGTATATTATTCTTTTAAAGATGAAAATTATGGTATTTTGAATCGGGTATTTATTCCTGATGATTTCGCGTCTTTAGAAGTGTTTATGCAAAATTATTATGCTTATAAAAATGCTCATTGTCTTAAAATTGTTTTATCTTCTTATAATGATCCTTTTGCTAAGCCTATTTTTCTTGATGATATCGAGTTATTAGATGAGGATAGTTATGTTAGTAATTATAGTTATTATCAAAGTGCTGATTTAATTATTCAAGTTATTGAAAAAAAATTAGAGTTATCTTTACTTACTTATGAAAATGTTAAAAGATTAACGGATAAGTATATGAAACTTAAAGAAACAATTGCTAAAAAATGTGGTAATTCTTTTGAAGATGTTACCAACTATAATAGTGAAAAGATTAAGAAAATTAGAGATGAACAATTAAAGATTGTTGCGGATTTAAGAGAATCTTTGAAAAATTGTTTTACGAAAAATGATTATAAAAAGTTTATTGATGAGTTAGTTAATTATTTAAAATCAATTGAATTAGAGGATAGTTTATTAAATAATAAATATTTTATGATTAAAATACCGATTGAAATTGAACAGTTGAAAGAAGAGTTAGAATTATTAGATGAGTATAAAGATGTTAAGAAAAAGAAGAAAAAATTAGAATTAGAGGAAAAATTAAAGGATTTAGAAGAAAAGTATTTAAAAAATAAGATTATTTCTTTGAGTAATTTTATTAAGAATGAAGAAGCTAAAATTAATGAAAAGTATGAGATTATTAGTGATTTAGATTATGTTAGTATTGGGAATTATTTAGTAGAATTTGATAGTTTTGATTTTAAGGCTAGTAATAGTTATTTAGAAAAAGATAAGATTAAGGTTTTGAATGATAGTTTTGAAGAGTTATCAACTAATGATAAGAATGTTTTATATTTAAGTGTCTTTTTTAGAAATGTTTTGAGGGATAAGGATTTAATTAAAGTTTATTTTAAGTGTTTATTAAGTCCGGTTAATGTTTTAGCAAAGATTAAACTTTTTAAGGATATTGATATGGTTTCAGTTAAAGATTTTGAAAAGTCTATTAATAAAGTTATGGAAAAGTTAGATATGATTGTTAAAGTTAAAGTTCCGGTTGATATGATGGTTTATTTTGAGGATAGTAAGATTATTAGTGATAAGATTATTATTTGTTCTAGTAAGAAAAGTAAGATGCCTAAGATGGAATGTAGTAATCCGGTTAAATATTTAGTTAATTTAAAGAAAGGTTGTTTAGTTAATTATGTGCCTTCAAGATTAGTTATTGATTATGCTAATGATGAGAAGATTGTTTTAAAGGATGGTTATTCTATTTTAATTGTTGATTTAGAAAAAAATAGAATTATTGAGGAAAATAATGATATAATTAAAGTAGCGAAGATTAAAATATTAGAGAAGAAGACTACTGATATTATTACAGTTAGTAAGATAAAGACAGAAGAGGTTTTATGTTATAAGAAGATTGTTATTGAAAGGAATGAGAATAATGGATAAATTATTAGATGAAGTAAAGGGTTATTTAAAAGTATTAGATGAAGAGATTGTTGTAAAAGAGATTGAAGGGTTAAGGGCTAGTTTAAAAGATTGTGATAATGTTAATGCTCAAGATATTGCTAAAGATATTTTAAAGAAGTATGGGGTTAATTCTGAGGTTATTTTTAAGAAAGATAATTTTGTTAAGAAAAAAGTTAAGGATTTAGTTGGGGCTTTTAATCATTTGCTTGATATTATGGGAAAGAATGATTTAAAGAGTAATTTAAAGATTATTTTTGATATTTTACTTTTATTAGTGTTTATTAGTTTATGTAAGATTCCGTTTATTGTTGTTAGAAATTTAGGAGAGAGTTTATTAAGTTATATTAATTTATCATTTATTTATGATATATGGGATTTAGTTATTGAGTTTGTATATATTATTGTAGCAGTGATGATTTTTATTAATGTTTTTCCTAAATGGTTTAAGAATTTAAAACCTGGTAAAATTAAAGAAAATGTTAGTAAGGAAGTTAAAGAACCTGAGAAAATGGGTAATGATTTAGAAAGTATTGTTCTTACTGATGATAAAAAGTAATTATCAACTTGATAATTTTTTTTTGGTTTTTAATTTTTACTTGCAAATGGGTTAAATATGTTGTATTATCGTTTTTAGGTTTCTTAAAGGGGATGTTTTATGATGGATAAAATTATTAATATTGCGGTTGTTGCTCACGTTGATGCTGGTAAGTCAACTTTGGTTGATGCTTTATTAAATCAAAATGGGGCTTTTAAAGAACACGAGGAAGTTGTTGATTGTGTTATGGATAGTGATGCTATTGAAAAAGAAAGAGGTATTACTATTTATTCTAAAAATTGTTCAATTAAGTATAAAGATTATAAGATTAATATAGTTGATACTCCTGGTCATGCTGATTTTTCTAGTGAAGTTGAAAGAGTTATTAGAACGGTTGATACGGTTGTTTTAATTGTTGATTCAGCTGAAGGACCTATGCCTCAGACTAGATTTGTTTTGAAAAAAGCTTTAGAACAAAATTTAAAACCTATTTTATTTATTAATAAGATTGATAAGAAAGATGCTAGACCGACTGAAGTTGTAGATATGACTTTTAATTTATTTATGGAGTTAAATGCTAATGATGAGCAACTTGATTTTCCAATTATTTATGGTATTGCTAAGGAAGGTAAATGTTCTTTATCTCCTTCTAATTTAGAGGATGATATTAGTCCTTTGTTAGAGTGTATTTTAAAGCAAGTTGAACCTTATAAGGGTAGTGAATCTGATGCTTTACAATTACAGGTTAGTAATTTAGATTATGATAATTTTTTAGGGCGTTTAGGTATTGGAAGAGTTAGTAAAGGGATAATTAAGAATGGTGAGAGTGTTGCTCTTGCTAAGAATGATGGTAAAATTGAAAGTTTTAGAATTTCTAAGTTATATGTTACGGAAGGTATTAATCGGGTTGAAGTTCCGGTTGCTTATTATGGTGATATTGTTACTTTTGCTGGTTGTGCTGATATTTCTATTGGGGATACGGTTTGTGATAAAGATAAGGTTGAAGCTTTGCCTCCAATTATTATTGAAAGACCGACTTTAAGTATGAATTTTTTGGTTAATAATAGTCCTTTTGCTGGTAAAAGTGGTAAGTTTTTAACTACTAGACATTTAAAGGAAAGATTAGATAGAGAGTTAGAGACTAATGTTGGGTTACAGGTTGAAGCTTTACCTGATGCTGATGGTTATAAGGTAAGTGGTAGAGGTGAACTTCATTTATCAATATTATTAGAGAATATGCGTAGGGAAGGTTATGAGTTATCGGTTTCTAAACCTGAGGTTTTATATGAAGAGATTGATGGGGTTAAGTGTGAACCTTTTGAGAAGGTAATTATTAATTGTCCTAGTGAGTATCAAGGTACGGTTATTAGTGATTTACAAGAACGGAAGGCTAGTTTAGAGGTTGTTGGAACTAATGTAGATGGTTATTCTCATTTAGAGTTTTTAGCGCCTACAAGAGGTTTAATTGGTTATCGTTCAACTTTTATAACTAATACTAAGGGTGAAGGTATTATGGTTAGAAGTTTTGATTCTTATAAACCTTATGTTGGTTTTATTGAAAGAAGAAAAAATGGGGTTTTAGTTTCAATGGAAAATGGAAAAGCTTTAGGTTATTCGTTATTTAATTTACAAGATCGAGGAACTTTAATTATTGAACCGGCTACTGATGTTTATGTAGGAATGATTATTGGTATTCATAATCGAGATAATGATTTAGATGTTAATCCTTGTAAGAATAAGAATTTAACTAATACAAGAGCTAGTGGTTCTGATGAAGCTATTAGTTTAACTAAACCAAGAAAGTTTACTTTGGAAGAGGCTTTAGAATTTATTGAAAGTGATGAGTATGTTGAGGTTACGCCTAGTGATATTCGTCTTAGAAAAGCTATTTTAGATCCTAAAGAAAGATTTAGAAGTAATCGTTAAAAAAAGATTAGTTTTGTTGCTAATCTTTTTAATTTTTACCAATTTCACAAGTAGATAAATCATATAAGCCAAATAAGTGGAAAAGTAGTTCTAAAAGTAAGGGAAGAAAGACAATTATAGCAGTGATAGCTATTCGTTTTACAGTTCTTAAATTGGCTTTTTTAGTATCTGCTAATTTAGTTAGTGTTTTGTAGTAATCAATGATTGTAATGATGATGGTAATGACTGGGGTAATAATTTGAATTGCATTAAATATGCTATCTAATATTTTTTTTAGTTCGGTTTTTTCGCCATTTTGATTAATAAAGATTGTTTTACAGGTAAAATCATCACTTGTTTCAATGCCTGTTATAAAATTTTTATAACTATCAGTTTCACTTCCACCGGTGTATTCATTTTTACTTCCACCAGTACTATTGCTTTCTTCATTAGAATCAATAGCATTGGGGAAGGTTATAATAGTAAAGTAAGAATTTCCTGTACTTTTAGTTACACGACATTGAGTAACTAATTCTTCAATTGTTCTTTTTTTTGCATTTGGGTAACGGGTAGAACTATCAATAAAGACAACTTTGTCATTTTTATCGGTTCCAAGTAAAAGTAAGGCATGGTTTGTTTGGGCTAAATCGGGGCAAGTATTGTATCCTCTTACAAATAAAATAGCTGGAGCATCGTTAGCAAATGATTCTTTAATTAAAGATATTATTTTATTATTAGTAATATCACTATGATAACCTTTTGCTTTTATGTTAAAAAAATCGGTAGCAATTTTGAAGTTATTAGCTTTTAAAACACCGGTATATGGTGATGTTTTTTTTAAGAGGTTTTGTAAATCAAGGGTTGAGTATTTTGTGCCGTTTATGGTATTTATAGCACACATTAAAGCGTGAGCTCGGCAAGAACCAGCAATAATTAATCCTTCAGCATCTACTTGTTTTTGCATATAGTAGGTTACGGTTTTAGAAGTGTATTCGACAGTTGCTACAGCTGCACAGTTATTTTTTTTAGGATTACCACATCTTCCTTCAGGGTCATTAACATTATATTTAATATCAATGCTTTCTACTTTAGCTGAAAGATTAGGAATAAAGCAAAAAGTTATAAGAAATATAAATAATATTTTTTTCATAATTACCTCTAGAATCTATTTTAACATATCTTAATAATTTTATAAATACTACTTTAAAAATTATAATAAATACGATATAATTATAAATACTAAAGAGGTGCAGGAATGAAAAAAATTAAAGATATGTGGAATCGGAATAGGGTTTTAATTATTTTAATTATTATTGTTTTGGTTTGTTTTTGTATTATGGGAGTAGTTATGGTAAAATACTTCTTTGGAGTAAATGTTTCAAATTATGGTGATCGGTTAGATGATATTCAAGATTTACCTTTTAAGGAAGAAGATCAAACTAGTTTAATAAATTTAATTAAAGAAAATGATATTGTTAGTGATGTTACTATTAATGTTAAGGGAAAAATTATTTATATTAGAATATTATTTAATGAGAAAGCAACTTTAGATAGTGCTAAGGGTGTTGCTAATAAGTCTTTAGAAGGAATAAATGAAGAGTATCAAAGTAAGTATGATTTAGAATATACAATTGTTCAAGAGGCTAATGAAAATGTTGGAGGATTTACTTTAATGGGGGCTAAGAATATTAATCGTGGTGTATTAATTTGGAATAATAATACCCCTATAAAAGATGAGGAGTAGTTTTTATGAAAAAAAAGATTGGGATAATTATTAGTGTTATTGTTATTGTAAGTATAGGAGTTGGGTGTTTTTTATTTTTTAAGGATGATAATCGTTTAACTTCTGCTGAAAGAGAATGGCTTAATGAATCTACTAAAAAGGTTCAAAATATTCATATTGTTAATGATGAAAATCTTTTTGGGAAGAATGGTAAAGGTTTATTTTATCGTTTTGTAGATGATTTTGAAGAAAAGTATCGGATTACTTTAAATAATATTACTTATAAGAGTGATGAGACAGTATCAGGGGCTTTATTTGGGGTTTCTAATGTTATGCCAGAGGGTTCTTTAGAGTTTTATAAAGATCATTATGTTTATGTAGGAAAAGATAGAAAAGTTATTAGAGATATTAATGATTTAGATTTAAGTAGGATGGGAGTATTAAGTAGTAATAATACTTATTTAAGTAAATATTTTAAGATTTTTAATTGTAAGACTTATAGTAGTAAAGATGAGTTATTAAGTGCTTTAGATAATGGTGAAGTTTTAGGAATTATGGTACCTAGAATTGAATATTTAGATGTTATTTTAGAGAAAAATTATGTTATTAATTATCATTTAAGTGATGTTCCTTATTATTATTATATGAGTGATATTGAAAGTTCTAGTTTAAAGAGTGTAATGAAGAAGTTTTTCTTAAAGTGGAAGAAAGATAAATTGAATGAATATATGGCTTTAGAAGAAAATGGGGAATTTACTAAAGATTTAAAGATTGAAGAAAAAGATTTAGTTGATATGCAAAGTAGAGATGTTAATTATGGGTTAGTTAATAATAGTCCTTATGA
Organism: uncultured Bacilli bacterium; assembly: GCA_947628245.1. Lineage (GTDB taxonomy): Bacteria > Bacillota_I > Bacilli_A > RF39 > UBA660 > Ventrenecus. Next base: position 7,572 of record CANQZH010000016.1, read on the forward strand.
AGTTTTATTAAGTGGACAAGTTGGGGGTATTGTTACTGATTATCTTAAAGCTTTTAGTAATTTTTCTGGAATAGATATTGCTTATTCTCGTTATAGTAGTTTTAAGAAATTAAGTAAGAAGATTAATAGTAATGATGTAAGTTTATATATGAATTATTATGATATTAGTAGTAATAGTAATGCTATACCAACTAATATTAATATTGATTATCAAGTTTTTGTTTATGAAGATAGTGATTTAGTTATTAATTCACTTGATTCTTTAAAAGATAAGACTGTTTATGTAGAAGAAAATACGATTTTATTAAGTTTGTTAAGTAAAAATAGTAATTTAAATATTAAGACTTATAATAGAGAGAAAGAATGGAAAAAGATTACTAAGAAAAAAGATAGTATTATTATAATTGATGCTTCATTAGGAGATTATCATAGTAAGGGTGATTTAAGAAAGTTTAAAAAGATTTATGAAGAAAAAAGTGATTCTACTTATTCTTTAGGTTCTTTAAATAATGATAATTTTAATAAGTTATTAACTAAGTATATTAATTATTTAGATAATAATACTATTAAACAGACTGGTTTTTATCATAATAAATTAACTGAAAAACAAGGTAATGTTGTTTCTACTATAGCTCAGTATTCATTCTATTTTATTGTTGTTATTGGTATAATTTTGTTATTAATTTTCCATAATACTAAAAAGGTAAGAATTGCTAAGAAGATTAAGAAAGATGATAAGTTAAAATATATTGATCAATTAACTTCTTTAAAAAATCGAAATTATTTAAATGAAAATATTGAAGCTTGGAATAAAAATACAATTTATCCTCAATGTGTTATTATGTTAGATTTAAATCGTTTACAAGAAATTAATGATACTTTGGGATATGAAGAGGGAGATAAACAAATTCAAGGTGTTGCTAATATTTTAATTAGAAGTCAACTTGATAATACTGATATTATTAGAACTGATGGGACTGAGTTTATGATTTATACGGTAGGGTATAATCAAAAACAAATTACAAGTTATATTCATAAATTAAATAAAGAGTTTAAGAATTTACCTTATGAGTATGGTATTTATATAGCGTATAGTATGATTTTAGATGATTTAAAAGATATAAGTGATGCAATTAATGAATGTGTTGAAGATATAAAAAATCAAAAGAATGTTCAGAAAGAAGATAAATGATGGTAAAGAAAGTAAAGAAAATAATATTAAGATTATTAAAGATTATGAGTAAACCAGAGATGTTGGTTTTACCAGGTCAACTTGCTTTCTTTTTTTTGTTAGCAATTGTTCCTACGGTTACTTTAATTGCTTATGGGACTTCTTTGTTTAATGTGTCTTATGATTTTATTACTAATTTTGTAACGAAAGCTTTTGGGGGAGAGATTGCTGAGTTAATAGTGCCCATTGTTCAAGAAATAAGTATGACACCAGCATTTTTTATAACTTTGTTAGTATCTTTTTATACGGCTTCAACTGGGGCTAGTTCAATAATTATAACTTCTAATCAATTATATAATGTTAAGAATACTAGTTTTGTTAAAAGAAAAGTTAAATCAATATTTATGATATTTATTTTAATTATATTGTTAATCTTTTTATTACTTATTCCAGCTTTTGGTAATAAATTTATCGAGTTAGTTAAATATGTTAATATGAATAGTAGTGTAACTAATTTTATTACGATTTTTATTAAAGTTAGTCAAGGACCTTTATCGTGGTTTTTTACGTTTTTTCTAATAAAGATTATTTATAGTATGGCTCCAGATGCTTATATACCTTCATCTTATACGACTAAAGGAGCCATTTTTACGACGGTTGGTTTTGGGTTAGCTACTGGTTTGTATTCATTTTTTGTAAATAATTTTGCTCATTATGATATTTTATATGGTGGACTTGCTCATTTTGTAGTTTTGATGATTTGGCTTTATTTGCTTGCTTATGTAGTTACGATTAGTTTAGCTATTAATTGTGAGGAATTAGCGCGTTTCCAAAAAAAGGAACAATAAAAAAATAGATAAAGTCTATACTAATAATGTGCACACGGGTATTACTTGTGCACGATTACTGTTTCGATCTGAGGTAATATAATTGGTATTAATAAGATTGAAAAGTAATATCCAAAAGAAAGTGCTTTACTTTCTTTTTTTTGTTTAATTTAAGAAATTAAAATAATTAAATATGTTAATTTTTAAAATTGGTAAGATAAATTTATTAAATTGGGATAATTTTTATTGCAAAAGAGGGAAATTAGTCATTTGCTTTAGTTTTTAGGATGTGTTTTAATCAAGATGAAAGGAGGGATGAAAATGAAAAAATTGGCAAGACATTTGCAAATATTTTTTAATGAACAACTTAATTTGGATTTTTATGTTACTAATGAATTTCACGCTTTAGATAAAAATATTGGTAGTAAAGTTCCTTGTGAAAATATTGTTGTTAATTATAATTTAAAAAATGATAATAATAAGTGTATTCAAAAAGTAGTTTTGGATGATACTATTTATTATGAAATTAATTTTGAAAAAGCTTATTATGTAGATAAGGGAAAATTTAATAAATTAGAACAATATTTATTGAACTTTGTTAAGTTGTTTTTTGAAGAAAATGCAACAGAGTTGATAACTTATTTGAAAAGTTTGAATTGTCTTAGTGATGAGAATTTGTTAGAAATTGAAAGTAATTTTAATTTTGAAAAGAAGAAGAATTATAAGAAAAAATTAAGCGAAATGTTAGCTGTTTAGTTTTAACACATTTTACGAGATCTTTAATGTTTTAAAAAAAATATTTTAGTTGTTTTATCTGGATAATTTAAGATGCCATATAAAAGAGGTTATTAATTATTTAATAACCTCTCAAAAATTAAAAATAAATTTAATATTAAAGTAATTTTTCAACTTCTTCTTTAGATAATCAGATTTTGTTTTAAGCATTTTTTGAGCGATTTCTAAACTTTTAGCTTCAATGATATTTATCGTTTTTTACAATATTCATTTGAAACTTTATGTCATTTTCGTGGCTTAAAAAACTGACAAAATTTTTATCTTGGTTTAGTTTCTTGATTTTACTTTTTAATTTTTTCATAAAAGCATCACTCATCTAATTTTATTTAAGTTTATTAATTTCTTCAAGCGTTAGATTAGTAAATTGTGCGATTTTTTCAAAGGGTTCTTTAGCTTCTATCATCTTTTGAGCAATCTCTACACTTTTAGCTTTTTCACCTTCAATGATACCTTCTGCTTTACCTTCAATGATACCTTTTTCAATACCTTCTTCTCGTGCCAAATTTAATTCTGTATTCTTTTGGAATTTTAAATCATCTTCATAGCTTATGAAACTGACAAAATTTTTATC
>CANQZH010000017.1 GCA_947628245.1 uncultured Bacilli bacterium
AGCCGACCAGATTCGAACTGGTGATCAGGGTGTTGCAGACCCACGCCTTAGCCACTTGGCTACGGCTCCATACAAGAAATATTGTAATATAAAAATATTTATTTGTCAAAAACAATATAAGTGTTTCTAAATATATTTTATGCAAAATGAAAAAAATAACATACTTTTAGGTAATTTTATGTTATACTTAATTTAAATATGAGGATAAAATGGAGGCTTATCTATGAAACAAAATTATATTGTCTTTAAAAATAAAAATTCATTATTAAGTTGTATTTTATTAGCTATTACAGCTGGAATTGTAATGATGGGAATTTCTGTTGTTTTATCAATCAATCACGATTGGCAAAATTGGAATAATAACGATGTTAATTTTCGAACTTATGATTTAGCTAATAGTATTGATGAAGAAGAAATTCTAAAATTAGAAAATTTAAAAGAAGTTGATAAGATTGTTAGTCCTAAAGAATATGGTATATTAGCTTCTAATACTTTTTTAGAAGATGATCCGACTAGTAATTTGTATCTTGAAGGAATTCCTCTTAGTGAAATTGAAAAGATTTTAGATAAAGATGTTAAAGATTTTGCTAATAAAAATTTTATTATTTGTTCAAATAAGTTTAAACCTCGTAATGCAACTGTTTTTTATAATAATATTGATTATATTGATTTAAGTGATATGGTTGGACAAAATATTAAGTTGAATTTTAATAATAAAAATGAAGAATTGTTATTAGTAGGACTATATAATAATGAATTGTTTTATGGAGATGATGATGTTTGTTTTAGTAGTTATGATGTAGTAAAAAATTTAAATGAAAAATATGGTTCAAATGATAACGGTAAATATCATTTAGTTGCTAATAAAACTTTTAGTAGTAAAAATGTTGTTAATGTTCTAAAAGAAAATGGTTATAATGTGAGTAATATAAATTCAATTAATAGTGATAAAAAAGATACAATTATCAGTTATGCTTTTTGGCTAACTGTAGTAATTGGTTTATTTACTTTCTTTGGAACATATTTATTTATTATTAGAAAAATAAATAAATATCGGAAAGATGAAATTTTTATGCAAGGTTTGATTGCTTATGCTTTAGCTATTGTAATTAGTTTTACTGGTTTCTTAATTGTTGAAAATTACTTTTTAGCTAATAATAATTTATTTAATAAGATGGATATGACTTATAGTTATATTGCTTTGATTGTTGGAGTATTAATAACTTTTGTAACTCCTATATCTGCTAATATAGCAATGAAAAAAAAGCTTAAATAGCTTTTTTATTTTGTTTCTTTTAATAAATGGATAATATCTTCTAAGTAAATATTTTTATAATAATTGTTTTCTTCTAATTCTTTTAGCCATAGTTTGATATTTTTTTTATCATTTTGGTTACATTTTCGTAAAGTAATTCTTAAGTACATTCCAATTTTAGGTAAATTGTTAATTAAGATATCACTTTTTAAACATTTATTATCTCGATATGCATTGATAATAGCTGTGATTATTTTTATAACTTGTTTATAGTTTTGATTTTCTAAATAGTTTTGGGCTTTTGATAAGTAATCGTTAATTAATTGATTGTCATCTTGATTTAGAAGAAGAATATTATATAAATTATTATAGTAAAAATCATAACTAGCATAAGGATAATATTCACTAAAAAAGTTTTTGAATGATTTTTCTTCAAAGAAAACTTTATTTTTACTTTGTGATGATAGAAGATAAGCTTTTAATTTTGAAGCTGGTATTCTTTTAATAATTTTTTTAATATTTGGATTTTCTTCTTTAATTTTTGGTTTTAAATTGATTTTAGTATATTCGTGATTATGAATAGCTAAAATGGTGGCATATTCGTGTTTACAAGGGTAGGAACAAGGACAATTACATTTATAGATTATTTCAAATAGGTCAATTATTATTTCTACATCATATATATTATTGTCGCTTCCTTGAACTTTGGCATAATAATGATTTTTATTTTTTTGTAAACTTTGAATTTTGTTGTTGTGATAATATTCAACACCTCTATTTTTTATTTCTTGATAAAAATCTTTTTCACAATTTTTTAGGATATTTTTTTCATTATTAGGATTTGATAAATCAGTTTTAAATTGCATTTTTTATTCCTTTCTAGCCAATTAAAAGCATTTTAATAACATCTAAAAATCTTTTTTTCATTGAAAGAGGAATATTTTTCATTTCTTTAAAAAAGTTTACGATAGATGTTGGTTTTATTTCTCTAAATTGCATTACATTTTTAATATTTAAATTTTTGCAGATTAATGATAAGGTTTCAACAAATTTTATTTTTTCTTCATTGTTCATTTCGTTTAAGTATTTTTTTAGGTTGGTTTCTAATTTAATACTTTTTTTAGATAATTTGCCTTCTAAGAATTTGCCACCAAAACAACACCAGCTATCTCCGTAGTGTTGTAAGATGCCTATGCCGTGAGATTTTACTACTTGATAGTTTTGATGTTCTAAAATCATTCCAAAAACACTTTGTTCAGGAACAAACATTTTAAGTTTAGCGGTCATTTCTTGGTAGTTTGGGCTGGTAATAATATCGGTTAAGAATCCTGGTCCATCAAAATTATAGACTGTTTTGATTCTTTTTTTGATGGTAGGCTTACTATACATATAAGCATACATTGCAAGATTTCCACCTTTAGAGTGTCCTCCAACGTAGATGTTTCGGTCAAAGATGTTAATTGTTTTATTTAGATATTCTTGACTTAGTTTTTGTGAAATTGTAGGAAATTTATATATTAATTCAAAATCTTCTTGCCAGCCAATGATGTTACTATCTGTTCCTTCAAAAGCTACATAACATAGATTATTGGGAAATCTTAGAGTTAAAGCTCCAAATTGGGTTTCTTCATTTATTAGTTTTTCATAATTATATATTTTAGTTTGATTAAATCTTTGACAATCTTTTAAAGACAAGATTAATTTATAGGAACTTGGAAAGAGATAATCTTCTTTTTTAAAATCTTTTTCGGAATATTTATTTAAAAAAAGGGTGCAAAGTTCTTTGATGGTTATTGGTTTTTGATTATTAATAAATTCTTTTATCTTGGCATAAGTTAATTCGGTTATTATTAAACTATCTACGTCATTAAAGGCAATTTCATTAAAGGTTGAATTACCATAGTATTTTAAATAATCATATAAATCTTTCATATTGTGACCTCCATTTGTTTTTTTTATTTCTTTTTGTTATAATAACACATATAAAGGTAGGTTGGAAAGATGAATAGGAGATTAAAGGAAAAATATTTAAAAATTTTTGTGCCTTTGGGTATTGGTTTAATTTTTATTTTGCTTATTTGGTTAGGTTATAAATTGATTTTTAATCATAAGCTTTCTTTTTTAGAAAAAATTGATAAAAGTGTTTATGCTGATATTAATTATGATGCAATTTATGGCATTCATTTAAATTTTAAGGGTTCTATTAATCTTTCTAGTGAATATCGAGATGTAAAATTGGTACTAGCTAATGGAAAAGATGAAGTTGAAATTCCTATTGAAGTTAGTAATAAGGATGATGGAATTAGTTTTGTAACAAGTAATTTAATTAATAAAGGAATTAATTTAGAATACCTACCAATTGGAACTTATTATTTATTAATTAAAGCAACTACTACTGAAAAAAATAAGGATGTAGTAAAATATTTTTCAGTTACTAATAAGACTGATTATGATGATTTAGAATATTATACTTTAAGTAAGGATGGGAAGAATAATAAAATTGATATTGAATGGAATACTTATGAGGAATGTCCTACTTTAAGGTTTACGATTAAAGAAGAAGCTTTACCTAGTGATGTTTATGATATAACTATTGATCCAGGACACGGAGGAGTTGATGTTGGCGCAATAGGAAGTTTAGATGGATTTGAGTATCACGAATCAAATTTAAATTTAAAGGTTGGTTTGGCTTTGAAAAAAATTTTAGAGGAAAGGGGATATAAAGTCGCGATTACTAGAACTGAAGATAAGAATATTGAGATATATGATGAGGGTGGAAGTGCTGTTTTAGCTAATGAAACTAAGTCAAAGTTTAATTTTGCTATTCATCATAATTCTTTTGATTATCAAACTGATGAGTTAAATGGTTTGGAAGTTTATGTAGCTAGTGATATTGAATTTGATTTTGCTAATTTATTGATTGAAAATATTTTAAGTGAAGCAAATACTCAAATATCACCAAAGGAGATTTATCAAACTGTTCCAGGAATTTATCAAAGATATTTTTCGGAAGAAGATATTTTAGATGATGAAGTTCAACCAAGTAATAAGACAACATCAATGATTTATTATTATAATATTAGGGAACTTGGTGGTATTTCAACACATTCTACTAATGATGGAAGGTATAAGGATATTAATGGCTATCCAGCTAATCCTTATAATAAAGCTAATGTTACTACTGAACCTTATTTATTGGAACTTGGATATGTTAATAATGAAAGTAATTTAAGAAATATTGTTGGTAATGAAGAAAAATATGCTTTGGGTATTGCCAATGCTTTAAAAAAATACTTAGAAACGGAATACTAAGTATTTTTATTTTAAAGGTTTTTTCTTAATTTTATCGTAAGTTCTAGGATATAAGTTGTTGGTTTTAACCTTTTTTATAATTTTTATTAATGTTCGATGTCCTTCATTGTGAGGTAAGTCTAGTTCTAGGATATTATCTATAGTAGAGTTTAAAATTTTAAGAGTTTCAATGGAACTTTCTTGTTCTTCTTTTGATACGTTTGCTTTCATTATTAAAAAACTTCCATTTACTTTTAGACAAGGTAGTCCAAGTTCTAGTAAAATTCTTAATTCAGCAACGGCTCTTGAGGTTATAAAATCATATTTTTCACGGTTTTGATGGGCATAGTCTTCAGCTCTTTGATAAACAATATTAACATTATTAAGTTTTAATATTTTTAAGCATTCTTCAAGAAATTTGATTTTTTTATTGTTGGAGTCTAGTAATGTTACTTTTAATTTTGGAAAAGCAATAGCTAAAACTAAGCCAGGAAATCCGGCACCAGTGCCAATATCTAGGAGATTTCCATTAGAAATATCAGCTATTTTGACTAGAGTTAGACTATCATAGAAATGTTTTAAATAAACTTCTTCCATTGTTTTAATAGCTGTTAAATTAGTTTTTTGATTATATTCTAAGAGAAAGTTGGCATAGGTTTGAAATTGAGCTATTTGATTATTGGTTAAGTTTATATTAATTTTTTTTAATTCTTCAATAAATTTTGCTTCATTCATTTTTACCATACTCTTTCTTTAGATAAACTGTTAATATAGAAATATCACTTGGATTTACACCACTAATTCTTGTTGCTTGAGCAATTGTTAAAGGTCTAATTTGCTCTAGTTTTTGTCTTGCTTCAGATGCTAAATTTTTAATTTTTTGATAATTAATATCTTTTGGAATTTGTTTTTCTTCAAGTTTAATCATTTTTTCAACTTCTTTTTGGGCTTTTTTTATGTAGCCTTCATATTTGGCCATTATTTCTAGTTCTTCTAATATTTCTTTAGGGTAAGTTTTATCTATAAATTGACTTAAAAACTTAATAGTGATTTCAGGACGTTTTAGTAAGTCAATAAAACTTAGAGAAGTTGTTGGAATAGGAAGATTAGCTTGTTGAAATTTTTCTTTAACTTTTGATGTCATTTTTAATTTATTTTGTTGGAAATATTTTTCACATTCTTGAATGTTTTTTAATTTTGTTAAGTAATTTTGATATTGTTTTTTGGTTATACTGCCTATTTTGTGGGCATATTCTCTTAAACGTAAATCAGCATTGTCGTGGCGAAGGAGAAGACGATATTCAGCACGTGATGTTAACATTCGGTATGGTTCTTTTGTGCCTTTAGTTACTAAATCGTCAATTAATACTCCAATATAAGCATCATTTCTTTTAAGAATTAATGGGTCTTGGTTTTCGAGTTTTAAAGAAGCATTTATTCCCGCTATTAAGCCTTGACCAGCTGCTTCTTCATAACCACTTGTTCCATTTATTTGCCCAGCTGTAAATAAATTTTTGATTATTTTAGATTCTAGTGATGGAGATATTTGTAAAGGATTGATAGCATCATATTCAATGGCATAAGCATATTTAGTGATGATGGCGTTTTCTAAGCCTTTTAAACTATGAACCATTTGTTCTTGAATATCTTTGGGCATTGAGGTTGAAAATCCTTGGAGATACCATTCATCGTAATAAAGACTTTCTGGTTCTAAGAAAAGTTGATGACGTTCTTTATCTTTAAAGCGTACAAGTTTATCTTCAATACTTGGACAATAACGAGGACCTATTCCTGTTACATAACCGCCGTACATAGCTGATTTATCTAAGTTATCTAAAATTATTTTATGGGTTGTAGGATTAGTGTATAATAGATAACACTTTTGTTGGGTATTTGGATCATATGTTGCTTTTTCATCAAAAGAAAAGGTCCAAAGTTCTTCATCACCTTTTTCTTCTTGCATTTGTGAAAAATCGATAGAACTTGCTTTAATTCTTTGAGGAGTTCCCGTTTTTAATCGTTGAATTTCTAAACCATATTTTTTTAAGTTATCACTTAAATGATTACTTCTTGGTTCTCCGTGTGGTCCTCCTTCAGTGTTTTCGCTACCAATTAAAATATTAGCTTTTAAGTAAGTTCCAGTTGTTAATATAACTATTTTACTGGTTATTTTAGTTCCATCGTCAAGAATAATTCCTTTTACTTCATTATTTTCAATGATTAAATCTTCTACTTTTCCTTCTTTAATTGTTAGATTTTTGGTTTCTTCTAAGACTTTTAACATATTTTTAGGATAGGTTATTTTATCGGCTTGTGCTCTTAAGGAACGAACAGCTGGACCTTTGGAGTTATTTAGCATTTTGATTTGAAAGTGAGATTTGTCAGCTATTTTACCCATTAGTCCTCCTAAAGCATCTATTTCACGAACAATGATTCCTTTTGCTGTTCCTCCAATAGACGGATTACAAGGCATATCACCAATATTTTTTTTATTAAGGGTTATTAATAATGTTTTATGCCCTTTAAAAGCTGCGATATGACTAGCTTCTATTCCAGCGTGTCCTCCTCCTACTACGATAATTTCATAATTCATTTTCTCACCTACTTTCCTAAACAAAATCTTTTGAAGATATTGTCTACTAGTTCATCTTCATAATATTCGCCAATTATTTTACCTAAATTTTCCCAAGCACTTCTTAATTCAATGGTAAGAATATCAATAGGAATGTTTTTTTCATTATCTTTTAAAACGTTATTTATATTATTTAAAGCTTCTTTAGCTAAAGCTATTTGACGAATGTTTGTAAGATATGTTAAATCTTTTTTATTTAAGTTTTCTAAATTAAAGTTTTTGATTATTTGATTTTTTAATTGTTCAATTCCTTTTTTATTTGGTGCACTTCCATAAATGATTGGCATATTTGTTTCAATTGGTTTTAGTTTTGTTGGTAAATCATTTTTATTTATGAATATTATATTGTTTTGATTTTCAATTAATTCTAGAAGTTTTTGTTCGTCTGTTGATAATTCTTCATTATTATTTAAAACTAAGATGGTTATATCGGCTTCTTTGATAATTTGTTTACTTTTTTCTACACCAATTTTTTCAACTATGTTTGAGGTCTTCCTAATTCCCGCTGTATCAATAAGGTTAAGAAGTATTCCTTGATGAATGATTGATGCTTCAACGGTATCTCTTGTAGTTCCTGAGATATTAGTTACAATAGCTTTGTCTTTTTCTAGAATAGCATTTAATAATGAACTTTTTCCAACATTTGGTTTACCTATAATTGCTACTTTAATTCCATTTTTAATTAATTCACCGTTTTTGGCTTCTTTGATAATTTTTTCTAAGTCTTCTTTTACTTCAGTTAGAATTGGTTTGATGTTTTCTTTGGTTATTTGAAGTTCATCAAGATATTCAGGATAATCAATATTTACTTCAATATTGGATAATAGTTTAACTATTTTTTCTCTTAAATTTGATATTAATTTAGTAGTTTTGCCAGTTAAATGGTTCATTGCTAGAATTGTTTGATTTTCGGTTTGTGATTCTAGTAAATCTTCGATTGACTCGGCTTCTAATAAATTAATTCGACCATTTAGATAAGCTCTTTTGGTAAATTCTCCTGGTTCAGCTAATCTTGCTCCTTTAGTTATTAGTAGTTCTAATATTTTATTAGTTATGGCATAACCTCCGTGACAGTTAATTTCTACAATGTCTTCTTTCGTATATGTTTTTGGAGCAAGCATTATTGATACTAATACTTCATCTATTTTTTCATTATTATCCATAATAAAACCATAATGAATGGTATGAGATTTAGCTTGATTGATTTTCTTGTTTGAAAAAACTTTTTGTAAAATGGTTAATGATTCATTCCCACTCATCCTGATAATGTTAATTGCCCCTATTCCTATATTATTTGTTGATATAGCTACAATTGTATCTTCCATTTTTTCACCCCACTTGTCGGTGGTATTATAGCAAAATTATCTTTAATTGTCTATTGTATATTATTTCCCGGGAAATGAAAAAAGCCTTTTTAGGCTATTCTTGTTCAACAAATTTGATTACAACGTGACGATTAGGTTCTACTCCAACACTTTCCGTGGCAACTCCTTTAAAATTAGTTAGTTTATTATGAATTATTCTTCGTTCATAGGAATTCATATTTTCTAATTCAGCATCAACTTTAGTAGCTCTTACTTCTTTGGCTACTTTAATGGCTAATCTTTCTAAGTTGTCAATTCTTCTTTCTTTATAATTTTCAACATCTAAAATTATTTTTGGACTAAATCCCCATTCTAATTTTATTTTATTTTTTACTAAGTTTTCTAATGCTTTTAATGTTTGACCATTTTTACCAATTAGTATAGGATTATTATTAGAATACATTGTTATATTTATTACTTCTTCACGAATGTTAGATTCAAAATTTACTAAAAGTCCTAAATGTTCAATGACTTCTCCTAAATAATTTTCAATTTCTTCTACTAACTGGGTAAAAGATATAGCTTTAATACTGAAATTATTATCATCATTTTTGGTTTTAGTATAAATAATATTTTCAGTTCCTAACATATTTTTAGCATTTTCTAAAGCCTCTAATAAGGTTTTTCCATTTGTTTCAATCATTTTTACTACCTTCTTTCTTTTTTCTTTTGTTTAACCTCTATTATTCTTTTATCTTTAATATTGTCTTTTGCTAAAACTTTTTTGATAATAAAATTTTGAATAACAGCAAAACCGTTAGTAACAATCCAATAGAAAGCAATGGCAGTTGGTAAATTAAATGAAGCTATGGAAATACTGATAATCATAAATTTAAACATAAAGTTCATTTGTTGCATCATTTCATCGTTACTATTGTTTTGATTCATTGAATTTTTAAATGAAATGTAAGTGGTAACGATAATTAGGAAGATTAATAATATGTAGATATATTGACCTTCACTTATTCCTTTCCAAGGAGTTGTTCCTAATTGCATTCCTAATAGTGATCCTTCAAAAATAGCTGGTACTTTATTAATGGCATCTAGGAAAGCAAAGAATAAAGGAATTTGAATTAAAGCAACTAAGCAACCTGATACTGGATTAATTTTATATTTTTGATATACCATCATCATTTCTTGACTTTTAGCCATCATTGAAGCATTATCAGTTTTATTGGCATATTTTCTTTCAATTTTGGCAATTTCGGGTTGAGCTTTTTGGATGTTTGCTGATTGTCTCATACTTTTTATGGATAAAGGTAATAAAATAAATCTAATTAATAAGCCAACAATCATAACTGAGATACCAAAGTTGTTAATTAAATATCCTAATTTTAAAATTATCAAGGCTATTGGTCTTACTAAGATTGTTTGCCATAACCCACTATATTTATTTGTGCCTAAATTAAATTCTTTACAAGTAGGAAGTTCTTCTAGTTTTACTTCTAATTGGTCATTATGTTCTTGATATATTCGATATAGTTCACTATCTTCTTGAGGTTTACATAGAATGTCTTTTCTAACACTTTGACCTGTTTCAGAATTAGTAATTAATTTTCCTTCATTGTCTTTAAGGTAATCATTGGAACCACAACCACTTGTTAATAAAATAATACTTATTAAAATGAGTCCTAATATTTTATTTTTTCTTTTCATAAGTTTGTCCTTTCTATTAGAGATTTAAAACTTGTTTCTAATTCTTGAAAACTAATTTTACTTGAGTTCTCTTTCATTATTATAATATAATCCTTATCGCTTCTCAACTGATTTTTATATTTATCTAGGATTACTCGCATTCTTCGTTTACATTTATTTCTTATAACAGCGTTTCCTAATTTTTTAGAAACAGCAATGCCAAAATGAGGATAATTGAATTTGCTTTCCTTAATATATAACACAAAGTTTTGATTTTTTTGATATTTTTGGTTTTTAATTATTTCAGTAAAATCTTGATGTTTTTTTATCATTTCAGCTTTTTTCAATTAAATCACTCCCTTTCTTTTGGCAATATAAAAAAGTCCACATTAAAAATGTGGTTATTTACATAATCTTTTGCGACCTTTTTGTCTTCTAGTTTTTAAAACATTAGTTTCTTTTCTAGCAAAAAAACCGTGTTTCTTTTTCATTTTTCTTTTATTTGGTTGATAAGTTCTTTTCATCTAGATTCCCTCCTTTTTTTAAGTCTTACCTATTATAATATTAAGAATAGGAAAAAGTCAACTTAAAATGGTCATTTAAATTTTTTTAGTGTAACTATTCAGACCTAAAAAGATTAAAAAAAATATAAATTTTTAAATATGAAAGTTGATAACTAGAGAAATTTAT
>CANQZH010000018.1 GCA_947628245.1 uncultured Bacilli bacterium
TTTCTAATAATTCCGTATCACTTGGATCACAAAAGATTGCTTTAAATACCTTATCATTACGTGCATTATAAAACTTCGACATAAATCTCACCTCCTAACAAGTTTGCTATTATAAACTATCTCTTGTAAAAAATTTGTCGAATTAAAGTTTAAATATTAAAAAATTTAAAAAAAGAATAGCTTAACTATTCTAAACAAAATATAAATTATTTTTTATTTTTAGATAATCTTTCTTCAATTTCCATTAATCGATTATATTTACAAATTCTCTCGCCTCTAGACATCGAACCAGTTTTTATAAAAGGAATATTTAATCCAACCGCAAAATCAACAATAAAAGTATCAAGAGTCTCTCCACTTCGATGTGAAATCATTGTTTTATAATTATTTTTTTTAGCAAGCAAAATTGTTCTCGTCATTTCACTTACTGTTCCAATTTGATTAGCTTTAATTAAAACTGCATTACCAGCTCCTACATCTATTCCATATTGTAAATATTTCGGATTAGTAACAAAAACATCATCACCTACTAACATTATCTTATCACCAAACATCTTAGTTAAAATAGCAAAAGATTCTAAATCACTTTCCTCAAAAGGATCTTCTATACTTATAATCGGATATTTATTAATTAACATTTCATAATATTTAATTAACTCATCTCTATCCATTTCTCTATTATCAATCTTATAAACATTTCTTTCTTTATTATATAAACTTGAAGCCGCAACATCTAAAGCAATAAAAACATCTTTACCCGGTTCATATCCACTTCTTTTAATAGCTTCAACAATCAAATCAAGCGCTAAACTATTATAAGCAAGATTAGGCGCAAAACCACCTTCATCTCCAACTCCTGTTGATAACCCTTGTTCTTCTAAAACTTTCTTTAAACTATGAAAAACTTCAGAAGACACTCTAATTTTTTCTTTAATCTTAGGAACAACAGGAACAATCATAAACTCCTGAATATCTAAATTATTACTAGAATGCATCCCACCATTTAAAATATTAACACAAATAATAGGCATCGTAACTTTACCATTAGAAACATATTCATATAATTCTAATCCTTCACTCTTAGCTAAAGCTTTAATACAACATAAAGAAACCGCTAACAAAGCATTAGCCCCTAATCTTCTTTTATTATCTGTCCCATCTAATTCTATTAACATTTGATCAATCTTTAATTGATTTAATTCACAACCCATTATTTTATCTCTAATAATCGTATTAATATTATTAACAGCATTTAAAACCCCTAAACCATTATATCTATTATAATCTTTATCTCTTAACTCTAAAGCTTCTTTTCTACCAGTAGAAGCCCCAGATGGTACACTAGCAATACTCTCTACACCATTAGAACATATCATCTTAGCTTCAACAGTCGGATTACCTCTTGAATCTAATATCTCTCTAGCACTTATATCTTTAATTTGAATCATTAATATCACCATTATTAGTATAAACCAAAATAACCTAAACAATCAATTATTCTAAAAAAAAAATAAAGTATTTTAAACTTTATTTTACACAAAATTATAAGATCTACTCTTTAACATAAAAATCTTAGTACAATTTAAAACCCCAAATAAAATTAAAAATGAACCCATTACCTGTGAATAACTTAAATTACTAAAAGGATTAACCATTATTAATATTCCCATAAATAAAGAAATAACACAAACCATTAAAATAAAATTCCAACTCTTATCATTAATAATCTTTAATCTTACAACTAATTCTCCATTTTCAATTACAAATAATAATAACCATAACCCTAACATAATATTACTATTTACAAAAAAAGATACTATACCTAAAACAATTGCTATAACACTATAAACAATACTATAACTAAACAAATTAATATCATTTTTCATTAAAAATGCCCATACCTTAATTAAACCATAAATAATAAAACATAACCCTAACCAAATATTTAATTTATACTCTACAAAATAAACAATTATTCCTAATAATATTAATAAAACATTAACAATTAATTCTCCATTTAATATTTTAAAATATTTCTTTTCACTAGCCGATAATACTCGATCATTTTCTCTCATCGGAATAAAGAAAAATCTTCTTCCTTTTTTAGTAGGTTTCTTACTTTTTATAAATTTTTCATTATCACTATACATATAATCACTCCTACTATAAATTATAAGATACTAAAATTGACAAATCAAGCTTTTTATTTTATAATAGTCAATCAAATAAGGGGGAAATTTTAATGAAAATTAAAGACATATCATTAAATGATTTTTATAATTTTACTAAAAATTATCCAATATCTAGTCATTACCAAACAATGAACTATGCTCTTTTAATGAGCGAACAAGGTTATGAACACGACTTTATTGGTTATGTAGATGATTTTAATAACATCAAAGCTGTATCATTAATATTAATCAAAAAAATAAATAAACACTACAAATACGGTTATGCACCTAAAGGTTTTATCCTAGATTATTTTAATGAACAATTACTTGATAGTTTTACTAAAGATTTAATCAATTACTACAAAAAGAAAAAAATAGTTTTTATCAAAATCAATCCTGAAATAGCAATTAAAGAAATAGACAAAAACAATACAATAGAATTACCAAATATTGAAATAAAAGATATTTTAATCAAATTAGGTTATCAAAAATTAAAAGATAACTTATACTTTGAATCTCTTCTTCCTCGTTTCAACGCTATTGTAAACCTAAAAGATTTTGATTTAAAAAAAGTTAGCAAAAATACTCGTAATAAAATAAATCGTTCTCTAAATAAAGGTTTAAAACTTGAATTATCTAATCGAGATGGTTTAAATATTTTACAACCATTTATTAAACGAAAAAAAGATTGCAATGAATTTTACTATAAAGATTACTATAATGCTTTTAATAATGATAATATGATTGATTTATTATTAGTTTCCGTAAATTCTAAAGAATATCTTCTTAATGCTCGAAAACTATACGAAGATGAACTAGAAAGAAACAATCATTTTAATCAAGAATTAATTAAAAAGAACTCCAAAAAGAATATCAATCAAAAAATGATGTCTGATAAAAAACTATTAGCTTACAAAAATGATGTTTTCCTAGCTACCGAATTAAATAAGAAAAAAGAAAAACTATATATAGCTGGAGCCCTAGTAGTTAGATTTGCTAATCGCGTTAATATATTAATAAGTGGTTATGATAAAAAATATAAATCATTTAACCCTAATTATTTCCTACATTATGCCTTAATTAATTATTATCAAAAAGATTTTGACTACTTAGATTTAAACGGCATAACCGGTGACTTTGAAAAAAGCAATCCTTACTATGGTTTAAATGAATTCAAACTTGGCTTTAATCCTAAATTATATGAATTTATAGGCGAATATGATTTACCAGTAAAACCACGAATCTATAAAAAGCTAAGAAAAAAAGGCGAACTAGCCAAATTATTTAATAAAAAAAATTTAAAAGAAGTGAAAAAGTAAATTCACTTCTTTTATTTTGTAATCGTAAAATCACCAACTTGCTGAGGATGTTTAGAATCAATTATTTCTTTTCTAAAATCATTACTTCCCATTTTCATCTTAAAGAAAGCTTCTCTTCTAACCTCTCTTCTAGCCTTTAAATCACGGTCATTATTTTTAGCATCAACAACTAAAGCTTCATAAAAATCTCTAAACACTTTATTGACATCAATATATTGAACAAACGCTATATTTTTTTTCGTATCTGCAAATCGACCTTTTCGATAACTATCAAATGTTATACTTGAATTCTTAGTTATTTTTCTTAAAGCCATTAAGTCATTTTTACTATTATCACTATTAGGATTAATATTACTATAATATTCAATATAACCTTCATCATAACCAGCATAGCCAAGCATTTCATAAGCAAAGAATTTTAAGGTATAAGAATCAGGGCGACCATAATTATTATAAGCTTGATACCAACGAGTTCTAAAAATATTTTCCGTACCATATTTATTATCAGCATAAGAAATTGGATCTTTAACTCCCGGATAAATAACCAAATGATTATCATATAAATCATTAATATCATCTAACTTCATCGCTTCTATCTCAGATACACTAACTTTACGATAACCAGTAGTCTTATATTTTAAACGTTCAACTTCACTATTTTCATTTGGATAATATACTAAAGTTGCAACAGCTGCTTTTTCTTCATCAGTAAGTTGTAAGAAAGCCTGAGCTTCAATATAATCTAAAATATAAATAGCTTCAAATTCTTTTCGATAAAAATCTTTTATCTTATCAGGTGAACTAATTCTTTCTCTAGTTAAATTAGTAGCTAAATAACGATCTTCTTCAAAATCAAAAGTTAAATTCATATTAATGTCTCCCTCACCCCATCTTTGAGCAAGGTTACCATCAGAATAATCCTCTCCTCCCGCGTCATAACGTCTTCCATTATTTTTCAAAAATAATCGCGCATCAAAATTATGAGCCATCTCGTGAGTCCAAGTAGGATAAGCATTCAAAGCCGTATATGCATTAAAGAATACCACTAAACCATTACTAGTAGCTGCATTACCATCCATCTCTTTCCATAAATTAACAGCTTCATTAAAATTCTTATGAAAAGGTTCTTCCGTATATAATTTACTTTGATAAACACTCTTACCATTACTATCTAAAGTAAAACGATTATCTAAAGTAATAGTATGAATAGCATTAAAATATTTAGCTTCATTAAGAATTGTAGCAGCTGTACTAAAATAATTCTCAATATTTGTAGCATATTCATTAATCTTATTCATTAATACTTCCCTATCAGAAGGATTAGTAGGATCTTTAACATAAGTTCTTTGAGAACCTATTAAAAATTGTGTAGGACTAGATACAATATAAGCAGCATCACTAGGCATTGTAAGTAAAACTAAAGTATGATTAAACCAAGCAGATGTATTATATCTTAAATGAGACCACATTGAATAAGTAATATCATCATATCCCTTAGCTCCAACCTCTACTAATATTCCTTTAAACGTTTTCTTAAACCAAACATCAGGACTATCATTACTTAAAGCCTTAACAAAATACTCAATTAAATAAGGAATATTATTAATATTAGTATATTTAGCAATCGTTCTATTATAAGCATCATTAGTCCCATTAGTATTAAAATTACTTTCATTACTTAAATATAAATTAGTAATATCATCAGGATTTAAAATACTATTAAAACCATTACTATTAAAGAAAATTAAATCATTAAACATAACACCATTAATATCAAAACTATAAAACCGTCTAAAATAATTATATACATATAACACTTTCTTTAACTTATTATCCTTCTTTAAATCACTAACAATATAATTACCAACAAAACGATCACTTAAATTAATATTACTATCACTATTAGACAAATACTTTAACACAAACTCTTTTAATTCATTTTTAGTTACTTCATTATAATAATCACGATATAATCTACTATCATTTGTAACCGTTAAAGAATCTAAATCTTTTGTATAATCTAAAGAACTTAAATAACTAACTAATTCATTAACAACTAAAGAAGACTCATCAATTAGATAATGATTATAAGTATAATCAATCTTTAATTCATTAATCCGATAACCAACAACATTATTATATAAATTATCATAACGAACACTATAATCTAAAACCTTATCATTACCTAAAATAATCTTAATTTTACTAATCTTACGATAATCTTTATTAGTTAAATAAGTAACAATATTACCATTACTATCTAACGGAATAATATGTTTAATTTCTTCTTGATTTAAAATATGATCAACTGGAATACTACTACCATTTTTAACAATTCTCTTATTATCATAAAAAGGTGTTAATAAAGATAAATTATGATATAAAATATCTTTATTCTTATCGTATAACTCATCACTTAAAACTTCATTACTTAAACTAAACTCAACTTTTAAAGTAGGTAAATTATCAAATGATATATTCTTAAAATCCCAAATATCTTCACTAAACTTAGCATTATTTATAAAGAAATCTTTACTAATAACTTCTCTATTAATAGTATTAAAACCTTCACCTTCATTTAAAGTATAACCCATATTAGCTAATTGATAATTATTAGATGCTACAACACTATTACCAACTTCACTAATACCATAACCATATTCTGTAGTTATTAAACTAACATTATTATTAAATGTTCCATTACTATTACCAGCAATACCCCCTAAAGATAAGTATGCTGCATATCCAAAACTATTAACAACACTACCTTTACTATAACAATTATTAATCGTCGATTTATCATCAGTATTACCAACAATACCTCCAAGATTTTGCCAACCACCACTAATAGTTCCATTAAAATAACAATTATTAATTGTCGTATTTCTAATACTACCAACTAAACCACCTAATTGATTATTATAAATACCACTACTCATCTTAAAACCACTAACTTTAGAAGTATTTATTTCACAATTAATTGCATCACCAACTAAAGAACCAACATTATTTTCACTATTAGTCTTTTCAAAACCTTCAATTAAAATATTACTAAATTTTGTATCAGTAGCTATATTAGCTAAAGAACCACGAGCATTATTAGTAGGTAACATTACATTAACTAACTTAATATTCTTAATTTCACCACCACTAATACTCTTAAATAATGATTGTTTTAAATTCTTAATAGAATGACCATTACCATCAATAATACCCTTAAATTCTAAATCAGATATTTCATTATATGAACTAGCATCATAATCGTGATCTAAAATAAATGTACCACTAGGATCATCTTCTAATCTTTCCATTAAAGCATCAAAAGTCTCAGGACTAGCACTATTACTTACATAATTATTACTAATCTTACCAAAATCAATCTTTAAATCTTCATAATCTAACACTAAGAATAAATGATTATTTTCCGTTAAAATACTTTTAACTTTACTATATATAGTAGGCATCTTACTCATCGAAATCTTAACAAAATAACTACTTAAATTATTCTTAATATCATTTAAATTAACTTTTTCAATTTCTTGATTATTCTTATATAAAATAATATCCGTAATATCTTTTAACTCAATATTATTCTTATCTAAAGATACAACCTCATCTAAAACTAAAACATTAGAATAATAATTATCATTAGAAGTTAAAGCATTAGTATCTAAATCATAATTAGCATAACCCGTAACATAATATCTCGTAACATTATCTTTTTTATTAAAAGTAATCTTATCCGAATATTTATAATTACCAATTAAAACATCATCTTCATCAACAACTTTAATCATTAAATTAGCTAAAGATTCATCATCATCATTTACCTTAAAATCTAAAGCAATATTATTATCATTTACTTGAAAAGCAAAATCACTAATATCTAACTTACTCTTTAAAACTTCTAAACTAACTTCAACAGGTTTATTTAAAGCAACTTTCTTACCATTAGCTAACAACAATTCATAAATCATAAAATGTTTTACTCCAGCATTATTAAAACCTTTCATTATAATACTATAACTATCATCATTTTTAACAACATCATAATAAGTATCCAAAACATTTAACTTAGCAACATCAAAATCTACATTTAACCCTTCAACTTTAAAATCTAATCTAATATCTTCATTTTTTTCAAAATAAACATTATTATTAGAACTTATAGGTAAAACATCTAAAAGATTAATATTTTCATAATTACTTGAATCATATAAACCATACGTAAAAGTAAATAACTCATCATCTTCATAATAATTATTTTCACTATCTAAACTATTAGTATCTAAATCATAATTACCATATACTTTAATATCAAGTTTTTCATCTAAAGGAATATTTTTAAAAGTAACCGTATTTTCTCCACTATGAATAGCAATTTTTTCTTCACTTAAAATAATATACCCACTATCAAAACCACCATTATCAGATATAACATCAAAACTAAAAGTAGCTTCTTGTTTTTCATAAGACTCATCATCTAATCTAAAATTCTTAATAACTGGTTTATCTTTTAAAACTTCAATCTTTAAAGGAATAGGTTCCATCCAATAAATAGATGAATCAAAGAAATTTACTTTATTAGCTAAAACATCTAAAACACCTGATTCATTTGGCACCTTAAAACTTACCGTATATTTAGCAATCTCATTACTTTCACTATTTCTTGTAGCCACATAATTTAAACCATTAATAGTCATACCCGTAATTAAATTAGTAATATTTTTAGGATAACCAGAAGGTTTAAAATTAGCTGGAACGTGTAATTCATAATAAACATATATTTCTTCATTCTTATTAGCATAAACCTTATTAGCCGAAACATTAGTAAAATAAACACTAGGAGATATATAAATATCCTTTTGGCCAATAGCTTGTTCACTATATTTAAATGAAGGTCCTAAATCATAATCAGCTATAAACATAACCGTAAACTTATAAGCTTCACTATCACTATAACTAAATTCTAAATCTTTAGCATCACTTCTAGCAATTTCATTACCATCACCATCAATTAAAACCGCAACTAAAGAAGAAATAGTCATATCCTTATCAACTAATTCATAACTAACTTTAATCTTCTTTTCTTCCTCTAAAGCATTTAATACAATATTAGAAACTTTTGGTTCACTCTTTAAAACATTATAAGTTAATTCTTTATTAACCGTAAAAGATTTACCATTACTTAAAACAATTTCCGAAATATTAACTTTATAAGTACCATATTCATTTTTAGAAGGTAACACTACTTTATATTCATTTTCTTTATCAGTAATCATAATTTTATAAGAAACACCATCAATAATAATATAATCAGGTTTATAAACAGAATCATTAACACTATTAAAGAAAATAGTTACATCCTCATTCTTATTAACAATATCCGTAATAACTAAATCATTTATCTTAAAATTATAAATACCCCCAATACAAACCTCTTTCTCTAATAATACAGCTTCACTATAAACATTCTCATCACCAGTAATATTATTTAAACTATTAGTATCTAAATCATAATTACCATTAATAGTTAAACGATACTTTTCATCTCTATTAAAATTATAATTAAACTTATTAATACCTTTAACAACTACATTACTATATACAATATCCCCATCAGCATTAGTAATAAAAACATTACCATCACTCCAAGTATCTTCTTCATCAACTAATTCAAAACTAACCTCTTTAGTTTCTTCATCAACCTTAAAAAATCTAACAAAAGGCTCATCTTTTAAAACTTCAACCCTAAATTCTAAACTAGCATTTATCTCTCTTTTATTAGCTAACATAACTTTACTTATTTGAATTTTCTTAACTCCACTTTCTAAAGAAGCCGGTAAAATAACACTATAATAAGTAGAATTGTTGATAACATCATAATAAGTACCATCAATATAAACTTTCTTAATTAATTCATTAGGCTTTACAACAGCACTAAAAGAAAGCATAATTTCTTCATCTTTTTTAAAATATACATCTTTCGTCTTAATTTCACTTAATTTAACAGTATAATGACGATTAGTTGTATCATCAACAATATCACCAGCATCATCAATATCAACATCACCATCATTATCTACATCACCATTAGGTTTATTAGGATTACTAGGTCTACTAGGATTATTAGGTGTATTTGGATTACTACTAGGAACATCCGTCAAAGTATTAGAAGGAGTATTACTATCATTATTGTTAGAAGAAGTATTAGAAAGACTAGAACCATTACTAGAAGAATTATCATAATTATTATCAAATGGACTACTATTATCTTCTACTTCTAAAGTTCCTTCCATATCTATTAAATACTTAATAATTTCTTTTGCATCTTCATAATCCTTAACACCATCATTATTAATATCACTTTTTTGACTATTACTATAAAATAAATAACCAAGAATTCCTAAAGATACAACAACAATACTAAATAAAACAATCGTAATTTTCTTTTTATTTTTAACTTTAATCAAATTAGCCAAAATACAAACAATCAAAAATAAAATAACAACAATCTCAATACCAATAATAATTGGTCCATTACTTTTAACCTTTTTAGTTTCTTCTTTAACAATACTATCTTCTTTTTCTTTATTATTTGGAATAGCCTCTCCTTCTTTAGCATCTCGACTAACAAAAACCGATACAGAAGAATCAGCAAAAACATATTTATTACTTCCATCAGAAGCTGAAATATTACTTAAAGAAATTTTAGTATCACCAACATTACAATCTTCTTTAACTTTCAATTTAATACTTAATAAATTTTCTAAAACTTCACCAGACTTATTAATTAAACCAAATTTATTATTAGTCGGATTATATAAAATATCAGACCAATCATCCATACTTGTAAAATTACTATCATTAATTTCTTCAAAAATATTTTCATCATAACTAAAAGTAGCAGTTAAAGCATA
Source organism: uncultured Bacilli bacterium (assembly GCA_947628245.1). Classification (GTDB taxonomy): domain Bacteria; phylum Bacillota_I; class Bacilli_A; order RF39; family UBA660; genus Ventrenecus. The sequence continues at coordinate 10,411 of CANQZH010000018.1, forward strand.
AAGCTTAGTATCACTTTCTAACTTAGCTTTAACAATAACTTCATCATTTACTTCTAAAGCTGTTTTATCAGTTTCTAAAGTAATTTCACTTTTAGCATAAACTATAACAGGCATCATCAATAAAACGATAAACATTACTAAAAATCTAAACTTTTTCACACAAATCACAACCTTTAAACTATATAGTTGGCTATTATAACAAAAAAGAACTAAATTGTCACGATTTTTTAATAAATAATTACGTAATGATAAGGTATTTAAAGCAATCTTTTGTGATCCAAGTGATACTGAATTATTAGAAATTTTAATGAGTTTAATTTTAAATAAAGAAGTTAAAAATATTAGATTTGCTAATCCTGAACTTTTAAAGAAAAATGTCA